>NZ_JAIJZQ010000004.1:0-127840 GCF_019754195.1 Streptococcus sp. 2018037 | reverse complement strand
TGCCCAGAAATGACGATTGCCAAATTTATATTTGAGATTGGCGTGTTTATCAAACATCATAAGAGCACTCTTACCTTTTAAATAACCCATAAAGCTTGATACACTTAATCTCGGAGGAAGACTGACTAACATATGAACATGATCCGGCATCAGATGTCCTTCGATAATTTCTACGCCTTTATAACTACACAAACGTCGGAATATTTCTCCCAAGCTACTTCGATATTGATTATAGATGATTTTTCGTCTATACTTAAGTGTGAAGACAATGTGGTACTTACACAACCACTTTGTATGTGATAAACTATGTGCCTTTTGTGCCATACTTTTCTCCTCTCGCTTTACAATTGGCTTGAACACCTTTATTGTATCGCGTTTGGAGTTTTTTGGTATAACCTTCGTCGCGCACCCGCATAGCGGGTGGTTTATTTGTCACGCACCTTACGGAGCGTGACGGACTAAAAGTCACATAATCAAAAAAGAAAGGGTTAGCCTTTCTTTTTAGTCTGTAAATAATGATAGCGATAAACTGCATAACGTTCAATAAGGCGGTAGCCTATTCCTCCTGCGATTGCATGTACAATCAGGGCAATGTGCAATTCTAGTGGTGCTTTTATAGTGATACCAAATAAAATACCGATTCCAGTCCATCCTAGTATGACCCACCATAAGTACTTAAATGGAGCATACTGGCCATTCTGGTCTTTAACTTCACTGGAAACCCTGATTGAACAGCCGGTTAATACTCCCATGGGGAGCAATGAACGAGTATCAAATGGTTCTGGTAAAAATGACGATAAGGCGAAGATTTGTATAAGCGCAAAAATCAGTAGCCAAACGAAAATCGGTGTTTTTAGAATGACGTATTTCATATTGTCCCCTCCTGAAATTAGTATATCAAATCCAAGAAAGTAAAACAAATATTTTTGTGCTATTGATTAGAAGTCGTTTCGGATGCCCCACTAGTTACCTCTGTATTGGTACTGGTTTCTGTCGTTATCTCCGAAGCTTGGGTAGTAGACGTTTCTGTAGACGAGGAAGATGCAGTAGACTCTACTGAAGAGCTGGTCTCGGTTTGGGTTGAGGATGTTGTTTCGGAGCTTGAACTTGTTGAATCTTGTACTTCTGTTAATGGATTGTCGCTTGATGATTGGCTGGGGCTAGTGGCGCTGGATGATGAAATGGTAGTACTTGGAGATGTTGAGGATGTTGTAGGTTTTGCTGTAAAGCTGTAGATAGTGATGCAGGCAGTGATAATCCCTAAAATAGATCCGATAAAGGTTAAATATTTTTGAAAATTAGTTAAAGCAGGCGGTTTTCTATTTGTATTCTTACGTGTATTCATGATGTACCTCCACCTTTAGTTTAAGATAGGAAGTTTAAAACTATCTTAAAGATTGCCGAAAGGCATGAAAACATGATAAAATAGGACTATTGCAATAAAAGGAATATAAAAAATGATCTATTTTGATAATGCAGCAACGACACAGGTCTATCCAGAAGTTCTCAAGACCTATACGGAAGTGGCGACAAAAATCTGGGGAAATCCCTCTAGCCTCCATAGTCTCGGCAGTCAGGCAACCCGTATTTTGGAAGCATCTCGCAAGCAAATCGCAGAATTGCTTGGCCAGGATAGCAAAGAAATCTTTTTCACCTCAGGTGGTACGGAAGGTGACAACTGGGTCATTAAGGGAGTGGCATTTGAAAAGGCACATCTGGGCAAGCACATCATCGTGTCAGCTATTGAGCATCCAGCGGTAAAAGAGTCAGCGCTTTGGCTCAAAACGCAAGGTTTTGAGGTGGATTTGGCTCCGGTCAATGCCCAAGGTTTTGTGGATGTTTCAGCCTTAGAAAGCTTGATTCGTCCAGATACCACACTGGTTTCTATCATGGCAGTCAACAATGAAATTGGTGCCATTCAGCCCATTCAGGAAATCTCTCAACTGTTAGCTGATAAGCCTACCATTTCCTTCCATGTGGATGCTGTGCAGGCTATCGGTAAGGTGCCAACGGAAGGGTATTTGACAGACCGAGTTGATTTCGCCAGTTTTTCAGGTCACAAATTCCACTCTGTCAAAGGAGTAGGTTTCGTCTATATCAAGTCAGGCAAGAAAATCGCTCCGCTATTGACAGGAGGAGGACAGGAAAGCGACAAACGCTCAACTACTGAAAATGTGGCTGGTATTGCCGCGACAGCTAAGGCGCTTCGCTTGACCTTGGACAAGGCAGCAGATAGCCAGAAGCGACTGGCGGCTATGAAGCAGATCCTTGTGGATGAATTGGGCAAATACGCTGATGTGACAGTCTTTTCTGGGCTAGAGGACTTTGTGCCAAGCATTGTGACGTTTGGGATTAAGAATATTCGAGGCGAGGTCATTGTCCACGCCTTTGAGGACCACCAGATTTACATTTCGACCACGTCGGCCTGCTCATCTAAGGCAGGTAAACCTGCAGGTACTCTGATTGCCATGGGTGTTCCGCAGAAGTTGGCTCAAACTGCCGTCCGTATCAGCTTGGATGATGACAACGATATGGGGCAAATTGAACAATTCCTCACGATTTTCAAACAAATTTATCAAAATACACAGAAAGTAAGGTAGAATGAACTATTCAGAAATTATGATTCGCTACGGCGAATTGTCAACTAAAGGGAAAAACAAGATGCGGTTTGTTAACAAACTCCGCAATAATATCAAGCATGTCCTTTCTGTTTACCCAGAAGTGACGGTTTATTTTGACCGTGACCGTGGTCATGTCTATTTGAACGGGGCAGATTATCAGGAAGTCTCAGCTTCTTTGAAGAAGATTTTTGGGATTCAAAATTTCGCACCGTCTTATAAGATTGAAAAGTCTGTTCCAGCCTTGAAAGAAGCTGTTGTAGAGATTATGCAGTCCATTTACAAGGAAGGGATGACCTTCAAGATTGCTGCGCGTCGAAGCGATCACAGTTTTGAATTGGACAGCCGTGACCTTAACCAAGTCCTTGGAGATGCGGTTTTTACAGCTATTCCAAATGTGCAAGTGCAAATGAAGTCTCCAGATATTACCTTGCGAGTGGAGATTCGTCCTGACGCTGCTTATATTTCCCATGAAGAAATCAAGGGGGCAGGCGGTCTTCCAGTTGGTACATCTGGCAAGGGTACGCTGATGCTATCAGGTGGTATTGATTCGCCTGTTGCGGGCTATTTGGCACTTAAACGTGGTGTAGAAATCGAAGCCTTGCACTTTGCAAGTCCGCCTTATACTAGCCCAGGTGCACTTAAAAAAGCCCATGATTTGACTCGTAAATTGACTGCCTTTGGTGGTAATATCACCTTTATCGAAGTGCCGTTTACAGAAATTCAGGAAGAAATCAAGGAAAAGGCACCTGAAGCTTATTTGATGACCTTGACACGTCGCTTCATGATGCGGATTACAGACCGAGTACGGGAAGAGCGTGGTGCCATGGTTATTATCAATGGTGAAAGTCTAGGACAAGTGGCAAGTCAGACCTTGGAATCAATGCAGGCTATCAATGCGGTGACAAATACACCTGTTATCCGTCCAGTCGTTACCATGGACAAGTTGGAAATTATTGATATTGCTCAAGAAATTGATACATTTGACATTTCCATCCAGCCATTTGAGGATTGCTGTACCATCTTTGCCCCTGACCGTCCAAAAACCAACCCTAAAATTAAAAATGTCGAGCAATACGAAGCCCGTATGGATGTTGAAAGCTTGGTGGAACGTGCTGTGGCTGGGATTATCGTAACTGAAATCACACCGAAAGAGGAAGTGAAAGACGAAGTGGATAGTTTGATTGAAGACTTACTGTAGCCTACAATTATTTTGAATACATGTAAATCCAGTTATTGCTGGGTTTTTTAATACGAATCGTTCGGAAAAATCGAATTTGTATGATATAATAAGACTTCAGAAAAAATACAAAGGAGTTATTATGAAAAAAGGAGCGCTAACAGGTTTACTCTTGTTTGGTATGTTTTTTGGTGCAGGAAACTTGATTTTCCCACCTGCACTTGGTGTCTTATCTGGTGAGAATTTCTGGCCAGCTATTTTAGGATTTGTCGTATCGGGTGTCGGTATTGCTGTCGTCGCCTTGATCGTTGGCACCTTAAACCCAAAAGGTTATGTACATGAGATTTCTCGTAAGATTTCTCCAGCCTTTGCAACGGTCTATCTTGTTGCCTTGTATTTGGCTATCGGTCCTTTCTTTGCCATTCCGCGTACAGCAACAACGTCCTTTGAAATTGGTATTGCACCCTTGTTGGGCGATGCGAATCTGGGTATCTGGTTGTTTGGCTTTACAGCCCTTTACTTTGTGGCAGCTTATTTGATTGCCCTCAATCCATCTCAAATCTTAAACAGTATCGGACGTATTTTAACCCCTGTTTTTGCCATTTTGATTGTGATTTTGGTTGTGCTTGGTATTGCGAAATACGGATCAACCAGTCCACTACCAGCTTCTGAGGCTTATTCTGCGGGTCAGGCTTTTGGTACAGGATTTATTGAAGGATACAATACCCTCGATGCCCTTGCCTCTATTGCCTTTAGTGTTGTAGCAGTGAATACCTTAAAACAACTTGGTTTCTCCAGCAAGAAGGAGTATGTCTCAACCATCTGGTCTGTTGGTTTTGTTGTAGCCTTGGCTTTTTCAGCACTATATGTTGGTTTGGCTTTCCTAGGTAATCATTTCCCAGTTCCTGCTGATGTTTTGGCTTCTGATACCAATAAGGGTGTTTATATTCTTTCGCAAGCAACACAAGCTATCTTTGGTCCAAGCGCGCAGATTTTCTTGGCTGCTATGGTTATCGTGACTTGTTTCACGACGACGGCTGGCTTGATTGTTTCTTCAGGTGAATTTTTCGCTGAGCGTTTTCCACGTTTTAGCTACAAAGTGTATGCGACAATTTTTACTTTGATTGGCTTTGGTATTGCTAACCTCGGTTTGAACAATATCATCACTTTCTCAGTTCCAGTTCTTTTGGTTCTCTATCCAATTACTATCTGTATTGTCTTGATTACAATTGTTAACAAATTTGTACCGCTTTCCACTTATGGTATGCAATTAACTGTGGGAGTAGTGACAGCTTTGTCATTGGTAGAAGTGTTAGCAGGACAATTCAACTGGACTGCTGTTTCAAAAATCATCTCAGCTCTGCCATTGGCTGGACAATCATTAGCATGGTTATTACCAGCTCTTGTCGGAATCGTCCTCTCACTGTTCTTGCCAAACAAGCAGGAGAGCGAAGTTTTTGAAATGTAAGAAAAGTGATACGTAAGTGTCTAGAGTTTTGGGAAAACAAAAATAAAATACCCCATTAGCCTAAGAGAGCATGAATTTGCTCTCTTTTTTGCTTGCTCAAAATATTGAAAGGATGCTTTATCTGATGTCAAATCAAATTGAAATCATAATGAATTTAGATACATTAGAAATTTTTGAAGTTATTGACCATAGTCAAGATGATTTAGAAGATATTGAAGTCGTGGAAAATGTTATTACACACACTGAAGAAGTAAAAATATCTCCATATGATGATTTAGGGAGAGTTTGGCTAGGAAACGGTTATTACTACAAACCTTCTAGCTTGCTTTGGAGGAATGAGAGAGAAGATGTTATTCATGAACTACGTCCTAAAAATAAACACGGGAGCTATCCCTATTACCAACGTTGTAGGAATCATACTTGGGGACATGTTAGTCAACTAACTTATGAAGAAGCCTTGTGGCTAACCTTGGAGTTTTATCCGGAGTTGATGAATTATATATAAAGAAGGTCACAATAAGGAGATGTTATGACCCAAGAAGAAATAGACAAGATGATTGAAGACTGGGTAGAGAATGGCTTTCCCAGTGAATTAAAACAATTGATACCTGATGAGGAGATAGACTGATATGGCTATTACAGATAGAGAATTATTTTTAAGCACCTTAAAAGATGCTAGAAGCAGAGCTATCCTATTAGAACGACTAAAGTCATCCATACTTAACAATACCGCAGTCGATTTAGAAACTGTACCATTTGCAGGAACTAATTCTACTAACCTAGATGAAGCTATCCAATGCTACATTGACTACGGGGAATTGCCGTTAAGTGGGAAACTAGAAGATTTTTGGAAAGCCTATGAACAAGCTCTAAAACTAGATAACTTAGAGGAAGAATATGGAAAATAAAATCATTGAAAAAGTTCAAAATCTTTTGGAGTTGGCTTACGATGCTCCAAATGATGAAGAGGGTCAGACAGCTCTTCTTATGGCTCAAAAACTTATGGTCAAGTACAATCTATCAATAAGTGATGTCACAACTGCTCGCAAGAGAGATAAGATTGGCGAAACTGTAGGCACGTGGGAGTATCGTTTGCCTTGGTGGCAAGAAAGACTTGCAGCCATCCTTGGTGAAAATTTTAGGTGCCAGACAATCAGGAGAAGACTTCGTGATGATGGCATCACCCAGATAATTTTCTTTGGGTATGATATGGATGCTGAATTGTGTACTAAAGTGTATGAAGGAGCGATTTTATATCTGAACTATCGATTGAAACGCTTGTTTCCAACTGTCACAAAAGCAAGATGGAAGGACTACAAAAAATCCTACTTACTTGGTTTTTTAGATGGCCTTGACCAACGGTTCAAAGATCAGACCTACTCCTCTGAAGAGTTTGCTTTGACGGTACAGGTTCCTACTGAAGTTCTCGAAGAATATAGACTTCGCATGGGAGACTTAAAAACCAAAACAGTGAGTGTTCAAGTTGAAATGGATCCAGAGGCATACGTTACTGGTCTTGAACATGCCAAAGAAACAAAGCTAATGTCAGAGGAGCTATTACAACACAACTGAGAAAGGATACCAACATGACACAAAAAGAACTACTTGCAAGAAAATGCGTTGTCACAGATATTATGAATAGCCAAAGGGTCTCGCTCCCTAAAGCAATAGCTATTATGCAGGAATGGGAGATTTCAGGTCTCATATTCTTTACACCATCTGGACAGACAGCTTTATTGAAAACAAGATAGGAGACCCAAATGGCAGATATTACAATTGATCAAATAAGTACTCAAACCTTTTACCAAATCCCTCAAATATTTTTACCCAGTATTGAAAAAGAGTATGGTTCTGATGGAAGAGTAAAGAAGAAAATCAAGCTGACCAGTCCTTATGCTAGAAAGTTATCCAATGATGCCAAGCTGGCTTATGGAGCTTTCTATAATCGTTGTTTATTGAGTATTCGCTCATATCATCAGGGAGTTAAAGATTATGTTGACGAGAATGGTTCAGTCTTTATGGTTTATACAGTAGAGGAACTGATGGAGGTATTGGACAAAGGCAAAATGACTGTCCATAAAATCAAGAAGGAATTACAAGAAATTGGTCTACTACGAGAAGTCAGTCAAGGAGCTAACCGTCCCAATCGCCTCTATCTCCAGAATGTGAACGCTAACCTCCAGGAATACGAGCATTATCAGGCTAACTATCTTACCTCGGGAAGAGATAAGGGAAAGGTCACGTACATCCATGTAAAAACCGTCAATCTGAATGGAGAAGTCCTCTTTGAACTTCCTGAAGCTCCAGGAGATGAGAATGGGAGTCCGAAAAATGGACGTCCAACAAACCCCGAAAAATCAACGAAAAATGGGAGTCCAGAAAATGGACGTCCAAAATCTATACCACAGGGCGTCCATAATACGGACGGAAGTAATACTGATAATAACAATTCTGGTTTTCTAGATAATAGTTCTAGAAGAGCTGGAGCTGATACAGCTACACAAAATAAAAATAAGGAAAAATATATAGCACCAGAATATTATTCGCTACTACAGGTGATTGCGGATAAGTACAATGATCGGTATATCTATCCTCACGGCTATACCTTAACCCATAATCAAAAAATGAGAATAGGGCAGTATCTCACAGAAGGCTTTGCGACAAGCACAGAGGTCTTGAATATGATTGACCATATTCCTCATGATTGCGATAAGCCCTTGGCTTATCTACTAGCTATGCTTGAAAATCTCAAAACAGAAAGACAAGCAGAAGTCAGGAGAGTAGCTCACTTAAACGCTCAACGCTTTTATGAGGGAGGTCAAGTATGACAAAAGAAGAATTACAGAAACAGTTTGAGAAGTGTACACATCCTACTAAATCGTTGTTGCTGCCTTTTGGTTTGGTGTTTGGGCTAACACTAGTCATACTCATTTATCTTTTCTCTCCAGATAGTTCGACTGAAGTCTTACTAGTGATATTAGGGACTCTCTTTATCAGTATGATTTTCTGCTCAGAACAGCTCAGGTGTTTATATAGTGACTTAGATTGGATGCTAGACCAGTTTTATGTAGAGCAATCAAACTACCTGGAAAAACACGCAGTGACTACAACAGAAACAATTCATGATCTGATAATGTTTTACGAAGATTACTTTGTAAAAGTTTCGTTTTCCTATAAAGGTCAATCACTGAAGTTCTCAGTCCCAAAATCCTCGCTTCCTCAGTTATATGCTAACCAGATTCTAGTTATTGTCGTCCATCATCAGTTTTTACCAGCCGAGCTAGTTGAAGGATATGAGGAATTGTTTGATCTACGAGAACTCTATCAAACCTACTCTGACTTTATAGATAGACGGGGACGAAGAGGTGAGCTTATTGGTCGCCATAAAGAAAACTATAATAGCATATTAGAAAGACCCAATGTTGAAAAAATAACATTCCAGTTGGCTGTAATAAATGAACAATGTAAAACAAGTAAATAAAAGGAGAATATCATGAAACAATTAACCGTCTTAAGCGCACTTGCAACCGCAGTATTATCTACCGGCCGTGAAGTGGTCCATGCAGAAGAAGTACCACAAGCAACTGAACCAAAACCAGTTGCGGAAACAAATACAACCCAACAAGTCACTGTCACAGAAACCGACGTGGCAACCGCTAAAGTTGAACTTGATAAAGCTAACCAAACTGTAACAGCACAAGAAGAAGTTGTGAACCAAGCTCAAAAAGACGTTGACACAGCTAAAGAAACAGTCAATCAAGTTCAAACCGAGCTAGTAGAGAGTGCCGAGTTGGCAGAACAAGCTACACCAGAAAATATCTCTAAGGCAAAAGCATCGATTAAAAATGCAGAAGCTACCGTTACGGAAACTAGTCAAAACCTAGAAGACAAAAAACAAGCAGAAGCGGATAGCCAACAAGCCGTCAAAGACCAGAAGACTGTTGTATCAACTGCTCAGGTAGATGTCAATGAGAAAACACAAGCTGTCACAGAAGCAGAAAAAGATGTCGATACAGCCCAAGCTATCTTAGA
Source organism: Streptococcus sp. 2018037 (assembly GCF_019754195.1). NCBI lineage: Bacteria > Bacillati > Bacillota > Bacilli > Lactobacillales > Streptococcaceae > Streptococcus > Streptococcus sp. 2018037. The sequence goes on along the minus strand of NZ_JAIJZQ010000004.1, from coordinate 118,542 downwards.
TGGTACAGGTCAAGCGGAAGTTATTGCCAAAGCTGAACAAGCTGAAAAACAACTAACAGAAGCTAAACAAGCCCTAGTGACAGCTCAAACAGAATTGACAACTGCTAAGCAGGCAGACAAAAATCGTCAAACAGCTATTGAGGAAGCTGACCAAGCCCTTGTTCAAGCTAACAATACTCTTGAAACAAAAACACAAGTAGCTAAAGCTACTACAGAACAGGCAGATGAAACAGCTAAGCAACTTGCTACAGCTAAAACCATCTTCCAAGAAGCAGAAAACGATAAAAACAGTATCAATACTATCACACTAAGTTCCGAATATATTACAGCTTTACGTGATTATGCATTGAACTATACAGAAAAAGGTGCAGAAGCAACAGCCATTTTAAAAGCCTTGTCTCCAGCGTTGAAAACTGTTAATCAATTTAAAGCAAATGCCAATGATAGTCAGACAACATATGCAGTTAATGAGTTGCCGGCAGAAGTGCGACAAGAATTGTCATGGTTCGCCTCTGAATTGATAAACCAAGTTCGTCAAGCTTTCGGAACTGCTAATGTAGTCGTTACTGATCAAGCCTTAGAATTTGCGGATATGGTTACCGATGGCTATGTGACAGATAATTGGTCACGAAGTGATGTTTTAACAACTGGACATGATGCGAAAGCTATCAATAAGGCAGCTAACCAGTTTGGACTTGCGACAACAAATTCCGTAGAAGAAGCAGATGGGCTACAATATTACGAAAATATGCACAACTATGCTTATGAACAAAAGACTATTACACTTACTGAAGCTAAGCGTAAGGTCTATGAGTCTATCGTTGAGTTTATGTTTAACAACTATGAGTGGCTACATGCTCAAAATATTGCAGGTTTAGAAGCAACAGGAGTCAATTATTTAGGAGTGGATGTCTCTACTCGTACAGGAGTTACTGGGGTGCATTTTCTAACGGTTGATCCGTCCAAACTATCTACTCGCCACTTTGGCACAGAACTTGTTAATCCAAATACAGCGCAAGCGATCTTATCACGATTTGAACAGGCAGAGAATATGCTTAGTCAAGCAACAACTACAAACAATCAAGCGCAAGAAGCTAAGACCAAAGCCTTAAAGGAGCAGGCAGAGTCACAAGCACAAGTAGTTACAGCGCAAGCAAGTCTTACAAAAGCTCAAGCAGTACCAATGTTGACACCACAGGCACAGGCTAACGTGTTAACAGCCCAAGAAGCAGTTAAAAAAGCAGAAGCAGAACACAAAGAAGCACAGGCAAACCTAGCTAACCTACAGGCCGATGTCAAGGTTAAACAAGCGAATCTAGCTAAAGCCAAACAAACCTTAGCACAGAAACAAGCTGTCCTAGACAAAGCTAAAGAACAACTGTCTATTGAACAAGAAAAGCTGGCACGATTACAATCGGACTTAGAAACAGCTCACACAAACGTAGCGGTTGCTCAAACTCAGCTTTCTACCGCTCAATCAAAACTGAAAGAAGCGCAAACCTATTTCATCAAGCTAGAAGAAGCTCCTGCTCGACTAGAAATTGCTAAAACTCGTCTCTTACAGGCTACAAATAGCCTAAAGGCAAAACAAGCTATCTTGACAGAAGCGCTTGAAACACTAGCAGAACTAAAACAGGAAGAAGCGAAAGCATTGAACCACTATCAAACGGTCCTATCTGCTTATCAAGTTGTCCTTGAAGCACAGCGTCAAGTAGAGTTGGCTAAACAGTATGAGACTATTATCCATGAAGGCGGTCAACCGGTCCCGGTCGTGGATGGAACAGGTCGTATTACAGGCTATGTGTCAGAAGTTCCAAAAGCACCGGCACAAACTTCCAAACCAATCACTCAGACAGTACCAACAAAAAACACAGAAGCTAGTCTACCAGCTACAGGAACGAAAACTTCTTCCTTGACGGTACTTGGTCTAGCTCTAGCTAGTCTCGTCTTCTTCTCACGAAAAAAGAAAGAGGGGTGAGCTACTTGTGACACATACTGCACAACGCATTAAAACCCTACGAAAACAAGCTGGGTTAAGTCAACAGGAACTGGCGGACAACATAGGGGTACTACGTGAAACCATCTCAAATTGGGAAAGAGGAGCTAGTCGGACCAATGTAGAAAATATAGAGCGAGTCGCAACCTTTTTTCAAGTCCCTGTTTCTGATCTATTGGGTATACAGATTCCAGCAGATACCGTACAAAAATAACTATTTGACCGAGACGTCATAAAACTACAGCACATTGACAATCAAATACAAGGCTTGCCCTGATACAGCGTGGCTATGGATAAAAGAAAAAAGGGGGCGAGTAACGAACTAGAAAAGGATATCTAGTCCAGCCACAACACGACTAAAGCCAGTTGACGTGTCCTGCTTTAGTAAGAGTTTGCGTTTTCTCAGACTGTAAAACGTGCGCATGAAACACGGCAAAGCTCTACGGGAGCTTTCGGCATGGCTGTAAATGCAGCCTTTCATTCAATCCAAAAAGGAGAAACAGTCATGAATGAAATAAGACCAGATAGAGAGATGTCACTCTCTGATTTACGAAAGTTAGGAGGTCAAGGCAATGTAACAGCGTATCTATTGACAGGCGAGATCGTTACCCTTCGTTCAGATTGTGGCACAACGCCAAAAAGAGCGATTGTGGATGGAGAGCTAAAGATGGTAGAGGAAGTGATTCCATTTCATAAACTCTACCGACAAATTAGAACCGTTCAGCGTGATCATATACTGATTGCAAGAAGAGAACGCTATAAAAATCAATCTATCCTACGCTTGACTGGAAAAGGGTATCACCGTCCTAACTAATCAACACAAAAATTAAACACTGAGGTAACACTATGTTAAATAAAAAGAACATTCTTTCTATGCTTACACTATCAGCACTTGTCTTGTCAAATAGTGTTGTAGCTTTCGCAGATGAAACAACTCCAATTGATTCGTCTGCCCCTGTTGAGGTCGCACAACCATCTACATCCACAGAACCGAGTACAGAAGTCCCAACCCCAGTTGAGCCAACTCAACCAGTTGAACCTACAACTCCAACGGAAGAGCCAATCGTTCCTAAAGAACCAACAGTACCAGTAGACCCAACGCTCCCGTCTACGGAACAACCGAAGGAGAAAACACCGTCTCAGCCGACAGATCCCTCTACAAGACCAGACACACCAACACCACCAACGGAAAAACCAAAACAGGATGTTCCACAACCGGAGACACCCACTCCCCCTAAAACTGCAGAAGAGGCAGTAAATAACGGTGAGAGCCAAGTTGGGACTATCTCAACAGAAACCAAGCAACCAGTAGAAGCAGTCACACCAGACAAGCCTATTGTGACAGACACTGGCTATACCATCATTAGTACGGATAATAGCCAGCCAATCATTCGCTATGCGGACGGATCAACTGCGACTGTTTCTGCGGAATCAATCGGCGCAGTCGTAAACAAGGATAAAACTATTAGTGTCAAAACAGCGGATGGACAGATGAAAACTCTCCCAAATACAGGGGAAGCAAACTCCCTCCTATCTCTGCTAGGTATATTCCTGTTGGGCGTAGTGGGCTATTATCGTAAAAAAAACAATTTAACCAGTTAAAACCAATTTTGACCGGAATGTCATTAAACTAAGAAAAAACCAAGAAAGCAAAGGGGATACAAAATGTATCAAAAAATAACAACAGTTAATGGGCACGGATTCTTCCGCAAGTCGAAAGCCTATGGGCTTGTATGTGGGATTGCCCTCTTTGGCGCAATGGTTACTACATCTGTTAGTGCAGAAGAAATCGTAACCGAAACAACTCCAGCAGTTGAGGTGGTTAATCCCAATCCTGCCACCAACCTTGAAACGGTCCAAGAAACTCCATCGGCTGAGAGTCTAGCGACGCAAGCAGAAGCCGGTCAGAAGACAGGTGAGTTGACAAGTCCTGTAACGTCTACTGAGTTAGACCAGATTGTGACAGATGCCAAAGAAGTAGGTGTTACAGTCACAGAAGAAAGTAAACCTGCAGTCTATGAAAATCTAGATCAGGCACAGGCAGATTTGACAAAACAAACAGATGTAGTCAAAGAAGCAACTGATAAACAAGAAGCCAATACTACAGCTATCAAGGAAGCAACGGATAAAAATGCGGAAATTGATCGTCAAAATAAAGCAGAAGCTGAACGAGTAGCTGAGTATAACAAAACAGGTCAAGAAGCGGTAGAAGCACGAAATAAAGCCGGTCAGGAAGCTGTAGATGCTCGTAATGCTCAGGCTGTCGCAAAGCGTGAGTCTGAAGCAGAAGCAGTAGAAGCACGAAATAAGGCGGGACAAGAAGCTGTAGACGCTCGTAACAAATCTGGTCAAGCAATGACGGATGCAATCAATAAAGCAGAACAAGAACGTGCAGATTTAGAAAATGCACGCTTAAAAGCAGAATACGAAGCAGAGCTGGCTAAAATTGCGGATGTTGAGGTTTATAATGCTGAGATTCGCAAACGCAATGCAGAAGCAATCGCAAAGGCAGAAGTGGACAATGCACGCTTAAAAGCAGAGTATGAAGCCAAGAAAGCTGAAATGCAAGCGAAAACTAAAGAAAACGGCTATCTTAGTGAAGTCGTCGCTCAGAGCTTGATCTATAAATCTGAGCCAAATGTGACTATTGGAACGATTGAAGGTGTTACAAAATTTGTGAATCCTGAAAAGCGTCAAGAAGTTAGTGATGCAAATCGCAATCTGGTCCACACGGTATCTAGTTATTCCGAAGGAGATTATGTAGGTACTGTAGATTACTCAAATGGGACCACATTTCTTTTGAATGTTGGACAAACCGCAACAGTAACATATGTAGGAGATTTTTCTGCTTCGGCTAATGGAGAAAAGATTACAAAAGTTGTCGCTCGCTATACAGCTGTTGCATCAGAAAAAGGAGCATCAATTGTGACTGTCTCTAAAGATCCCACTGAAACAGTCATCTTTGGTTCAGATGCAACACAAGGATTTGTAGGTGTCGGTGATGAACTCCATATTGAAAAAACATTTTATACTGCTTCTGGCAAGGTAGTTGCGACTAAAGAGAATCCGATTATTTTCTCTATTTCATCCATGAATTCCTTGGGAGAAGATAGTTATTTTGAGTATGTCAAAGACTTAAGTTCGAACATGCGTTTCGTTCCGATTACTGGCAGTCAAGTTCAAGACCATGATGGTAAAATCTATGCTAGTACATCTATTGATACCATTTCCCCGTATAGCGGTCATGATAGTATTGACTCACCTGTACGATATTACGGTTCAGGCGCTTTAGTTGCAGAAAGTGGAGATACATTTGGTTTAACAGTTGGAGCATCGAAGCATCAAACAGGGCACTGGTTCGCAATGAATACTAATGTTGCGGCTCCAGTATTACCACCGTTACCACCTTATAAGCAAATTACACCAGAACAAGAAAAAGAAGTACCTACAAAACCAGTGGAGCCTACCTATGTGACTCCAACGCTTGTAACGTTTACACCAGAAGTATTTGTACCAGAAAAGTATAATCCAGAGCCGTTTGTTCCAGAAGTCTTTACACCTGAAACTTTTGATCCAATTACTCCTAAAATGATTCCACGTGTAGAAGTACCTGAAAAAGAAAACTACTCAGTTTCTGTCCATCCAGTTATCGTCAAACAAACTCCAGCTAATATCAAAGCTGTAGTGAATGAAGATGGTGTCGATGTCAATGGCAAATTGGTTCCAAAAGGCTCAACTCAAACTTGGGTATTGACAAACAGTCCACTAGTCGCAGGTCGTGAAGTAGTCACTAGCTACACCATGTCTGATCCATTGCCAGCAGGCTTTGAGATTGACAGTGAGGCTACAGCAATAAAAAATACTGCATGGACTGTCAACTATGATGAAAACGGTAAAACAACACTATCAGCTACACAAGCAACACTTGACTACCTTAATGCAAATCGTAACCAAGATGTAGTGGTTCCAGTTGCTTACTTTGTCGGTCGTCCAATCAATGATGGCGGTACGTATAAGAACACCTTTACAACCTTAATCGCTACTCCTAAAGGCGAGTACAAGGTTGTTTCAAATATTCCTGTTATCTATACGCCAGGAAATGATCCAGAAACACCACGTCCACCACACACACCTGGAGGAGAAAATCCAACTCCAGATGACAACCTCATCAAACCGAAGAAAGATGTGGTCGATGAGAATGGAAATTCTATCAACGGTCAATCTGTCCTACCAAATACTGTCCTAAACTATGTGGCAGAACAAGATTTTGACCAATACAAGGGGATTGTGGCTTCTAAACATGCGATTGGAAAAGGTTTCCTGTACGTAGATGATTACCTAGATGAAGCGATTGACGGTACTTCCTTAGTGGTCAACTCTATCACAGCCGCTAACGGAGATGATGTCCGTGAACTGTTTGATATGATTCACGTTCTTTCAAAAGACAGCCTGGATGAAAAACTCCAAGCTCTTATCAAAGAGTCAGGTATTAGTCCAGTAGGTGAGTTCTATCTCTGGGTTGCTAAAGACCCTGAAGCCTTTTATAAGGCCTATGTCCAACAAGGCTTGGATATTACCCGCAACTTGTCATTCAAGATTAAACAAGATTTTGTAGGTACAATTACCAACCAAACGCACCAGGTAGATTTTGGCAATGGCTACTACGGTAACATCGTCACAAACGAAGTGCCACAACTCGTCGTCCATAAGGATGTGCTGGATAAGGACGGTAAGTCTATTAATAATGGTACTGTCCAAATTGGTGACCTTGTGACTTACAAGCTAGAAGGTTGGGTGATTCCTGCTGGACGTGGCTACGATATTAAAGAGTATCGCTTTGTGGACCTTCTCCAACACAGCCACGATGATTACCAATCATTTGTGATTGAAGCTAAGGTAGACTTTACGCTACCAGATGGAACAATTATCAAGAAAGGTGATGACTTATCATCATATACAGAAACAGTCTACAATGCCCAAACAGGCAAATTTGAGACTCGTTTCAAGGAAGCGTTCTTGGCGCAAATTACACGTGATCAGGCATTCGGTGCGGATGGCTATATCACAGTGAAACGGATTGCCTCAGGCGAGGTTGTCAATGAGTACACACTTTATGTCAATGGGAACCCTGTTATCTCAAACAAGGCTGTGACGAACACACTTGAGCCACCAAAACCACAAGCACCGGCAAAAGTAGAGAAAGCCCAATTGCCTAACACAGGTGATGCGGCATCTTACAGCTTGTCACTTGCAGGTGTAGTAACCTTGTTTGCGAGCCTGGTTGGACTGCGTAGAAAAAACGAAGAATAAAATTAATTTATTATGTGTTAAACCTAGTTAATAATATTGGCTAGGTTTTTAATTAAAGAAAAGAGGAGAATTTATAAAATGGAAGTTGTTAAAACAGTCATTGGTGCATTAGGTATTGCAGGAACAATCCGTGGGTTATTCGCTGTATGGTCAGGTTGGGAAGAGTTCTCAATTGGTCGAGCAGAAGAAAATCCTCAGCGACAGTCAAAGGGTAAAGATGGAATGGTTTATGGTGCGATGATGGTTGCAGGTGCTGTATCTATTGCAACAGCTATCATTACAACATTAAACTCATTTCGTTTCTAAAGGAGGAGTTAGGTGGATGTCAATGAATTAACAAAAAATTTATCCCAATATAGCCCTATTTTGAATGATACAGTCAACCAAGTAGATAAGGCAGTTAAGCCAGTTTCTTTGGTCATTATTTCCATCTTCTTTTTGATTGAGATGGACTCCTGGTATAAGTACATGAAACAAGAGGGTGGAGGCATTACCCGTGAACTCTGGATGGATGTCGCTTTTAAATATATCCTAGCCTATCTGTTAGTCATGTTATCAGCTCCTATCTTTGATACAATACTAGAAGTCGTGAATATGACCTTGAAAATGGTTGACAAATCTGTTCCTGCTTCAGCAGTTGATTGGCAAGGGCAGTATGATCAAACTGATGGCTGGTTCTTTAAGAATATTTTCAAGTTTGTTGGTGGAGCAACGGAGTTTATAGCAAAATTGAGTACAAAACTAATTGTTTTCATGAGAGCTTTGGAAATGTATCTATTAAAAGCTGTTGGATCGTTGTTGGTCGCTTTCTTTATGTCCGATGCGACACGCTCTATTGCGATTAATGTCTTAAAATACTTTGGAGCCGCAGCCTTTCAAGGGTTAATTATCCTATTGATTGTACGTTTCTATCCAGTATTGGTGACAGAAGATTTGATGAAAGTAAATATGCAAGGTGATTTTGAATCTTGGGGAACAGCTTTGACATCAATTGGTAGGGGGATTATCTTTATTATCTTATTATGGGGTAGTCAAAAGAAAGCAAAACAACTTCTTTCTACTATGTAATATCTGTATAATATGGTATAATTATACTAGGAGAAATGATAGGAGAGAGTTCAATGGAAAAGGAATTAAGGGAAGAATACAAAGAAATCACAGTCTATGCGAAGGACAAAGAACAGGCTCTTAGTCTTGTGGCAGAATTATTTCCAGAAGAAGAGTCTAAACAAGTAAAAGAGAAGGTTTCTTTTTGGACAAAATTAGGTTCTTTTTTTAGATTGTTAGTAGTGGTTTTATTCAAACTTCTCTTATTTTTAATCCTTACTCCATTTTTCTTGTTTACTTGGCTTAAAAATATGTTTTTCTTATCAATAGGATTCTCAATTTGTTATCCTATCATTAGTTTTGCCTACTATTCATTTTTTTCAAATTTAGTGACAACTGATGAAATGATGGTTGCTACATTTACAGAAACAAAATTTAAAATTTTAGCTGTCGTAGTCATTGTCATGGGCTTCCTATCTGCCATGTATGACTATCAAGAAAAGTTTGAAGATATTATGTTGATTTAATTAAAATAGACATAGAAAGTATAAATAACTCACTTTACAAATGTAAGGTGAGTTTTCTTATTTTACAGGAGGAAATATGGCACAGAAATTGGGTTCGGAATTTCTAAAAACATTTGATGATTACGAACCACCGTTCCTCTTTGGACGGACAAAAAGACAATTCGTGATGTCGGTTGGCACGTTTGGTTCAATAGGCTTATCTGCTCTGTTGTATTATTTCGGTTTTCCCAACTGGATCACATTCATTCTCTTAGGGGCTATCTTAGTTCCTATTTTTATATACGGTAGTAAAAAAGATATTGAAATGAAAGAACGCTATGGCTTTTTACTAACCAAACAAAAACGTTCATTCATGACTGAATTTAACGAGAAAGGAGAGGGAGAAACAGCACATGATTTTAAACCTAAAAAAGGGTTCTCAGAAGTTGACCAAAGCCGAGAAGGTGAGGAAGAAACGCCTGCAGAGAACTCTCAAACCTAGCACTCAAAATGCCATCTTCTTTACTAGCTTAAAAGAAAATGGCTTGATGCATATTGCAGGTGACCGTTGGTCACGTTCCTACCGTTTGGGTGACGTTGCTTATACCTCCGCAAATGATGAGGATAAGATTGACGTGATTGATACCTATGCTGAAGCATTGAATAGCCTTGATGCAGAGAACAATTTTCAGTTATTGGTGCTAAATAAACGACAAGAACATTCAGCCATCGATCAAATAGTCTATGAAGCAACAGGAGATGGCTTTGATCACTACAGGGAAGAATACAACGACATAATTAGTGATCGCTTTATCTCAGATGCTCGTAATTTCAAGGTGGAAAAATATGTCACTATCTCTACCAAGTCTTATGAAGAATTACAGGCAGACAGCCAGCTTCATGAACTAGCTTCAGGAATAGAAGAACAGTTCTTCCAAATGGGAATTGACTTTGAACAAATTAATGGATTGGAGCGACTCAATATCCTTTATTGGCTCTTACAAAACAATCCATATTTCCCATATACTTACAAAGATATTGCCCTTTCAGGCTTACGTGCAAAGGACTTTATCGCCCCAAATCGTATTCATTTCAAAGAAGAACACATGGCTATCAATGATCATCTAGCCAAAGTGATGTATATTCGTCACTATCCTACATTTCTAACCGACAAACTGATTAAGAAGCTGTTGGATATTGGGATTGAACTAGCAATTGTTGTTCATGCTCAACCCTACGAACAAGGCGACTTTGAGACAAAAATCGTCAATGCACAGGCACAGGCTAAGATGGAGCTTATTCGAGGGCAACGTGATGGAATGCGTGATGGGATTATTGATCCTGAGTTATCCACTTCAGGAGTAGCACGAGAAACCAGTCAAACAACAGAGCGTTGGAAAGAAGAAACCACTCAAAATGACCAAAAAGCATTCTCAGGAGTGATGGCTGTTATGATTATGGCTGAAACAAGAGAGCAGCTAAAACTGTGTCGAGATAAGGTGGCTACTGCAGGGCGAACATTGGGAGTACGATTTGAAGATTGTTTCTATCATCAAGAACAAGGCTTGAATACCATTCTACCGATTGGAGAAGCCTTTTTGAATGTCAAACAAGCCTACATGCGACCAATGACGACGGCCAACGTGGCAACTCAAATCCCTTTTACCAACGTGGATATTCAATCAAGCAGTCCTAAAGCCATCTATTACGGTCAAAATCAATTATCCAACAATATCATCACCCTAGACCGTAAACGAGATTTAAACGCATCTAATGGTGTTGTAATTGGCTCTAGTGGTTCAGGTAAAGGGATGACCATTAAGACAACAGAGCTTATTCCAACCTTGCTACGTTATCCTGAAGACCGTATCATCATTGTAGACCCTGAGTCAGAATATGGGGATATTGCAGAGGCATTTAATGGTCAAATCATTCAGATTTCTACTTCTTCAAAAACGCATCTGAACCTACTGGATTTGCCTGATACAGACCAGTCCATATTAGATGATAATGACGAGGAGATTGACGTGGTGGCAGACAAAGCCAATCTTCTTATGGGCTTGTTTGAAAAAATACTAAAAGATGTGGATGATGACCATATCACCATCATAGACCGAGTAACACGAGAAGTCTATGAACGCTTTGAAAAACCAACCCTGAAAGAATGGCAGGCTATTCTTGAAGAACAGCCTGAGGATGTCGCAAAGGAATTGGCTACCAAATCAGAGATTTATACAAAGGGAAGCTTGAACCTCTTTGCCCATGAAACCAATATCGATATGACCTCACGTTTGATTGTGTTTGACCTCAAGGGCTTAAACAACAAACTCAAACCATTTGCCCTTATGGTTGTTCAGGACTATATTTGGCAACAGGTTATCCGTTATCAAGGGATTCAAACTATCCGACTCTATTGGGATGAATTGCATCTGACCTTTAGAAGCAAAACAGATGCTAGTTTCTTTGCGGAGTTATGGGCGAGGATTAGAAAATATGGTGGAATACCAACAGGTATCACGCAGAATATTGGTACAATCCTTGCCTATGAAGAAGGACGAAACTTATTATCCAATAGTCATTTTATGTTACTACTGGAACATAAACCGCAGGATATAGAACCATTGAGAACCGTTGTCGATATACCTGATGGCTTAATCAAATACATTAAACGACCAAAATCAAAAGGTTCAGGTTTATTAGTAGCTGGCTCAACTATCGTACCATTTGAAAATAAAATCCCTAAGCATACTCAGTTGTATCAATTGACAAATACTGATCCAAAGGAGTAAGTCTATGGGTAAGGAAGAACTGAAAAAGGAAGTTGAGCGATACAGTCAACACAAACCTAAAAAGGCGGTCAAACTCAGTAAAAGAGAGTATAAACTGAGCCAACGTGCCTTGAAAAAAGCCAAAACAAACAAAGAGGGTAAGGATGCCATTCGAGAAGCCAAGCAACAAGTCAAGCTGAAGCGAAAAGTCCTTAAAAGCCAATACAAGCGAGCAGGTGGATCAGGCACTCAAAAGATAGTCAAAAAAGGCTACAAGACCAGTCGGAGAATGGGAGAAGCTAGTGTTTCTGAACATGATGTAATGGGGGAAATCGCAGGCAAACGTCAAACTATCCGACAATCAAAGTATTCCTTACAAAAGAGTAAGCAACTTGGAAAAAATACTTTTCGAGCAGGGAAGAAGATTGGAGGTTCAACTTACAGTCTGACCAACAGAGGCTATAACCTTGCAAGAGGAAATGGATTCACACGTACTCTAAAGGCTGACCGATGGGAGACGAAAGTTGCGACTAGATTAAACAAAATCCGTCAACGAGTAGTGCGGACTCGAGTAATGAAAGCAGGGAAAGTGACTTTTAAGGTATTAAATTGGCTCAGTAGTCCTTTAAAACAGATATTGCTCAATCCTCTGACTATCAAGTCGTACCTCATTGCCTTTATCATGGTGGTGATTGCTGCTGCCTATCTAGGAAATCCAAGCCCCATGCAACAGAATGAGTTTAACCTTAATGATTCCTGGTTACACTTTTCAAAATTGGATCGTTTGCGCTCAAATGAAGAAGTGGATTATTGGACAAATATAGACGAAGTCTTACAGTATACAAATTTCGTTTATCAAGATTACCGTCAAACACAAATTTGGGAAGATCCTTCTGAAGTTTCTCAAAGAAGATTTCAAGAAAGCATTGTAGGCGGAAATCCTGATTCATCCAAAACAATGTCCGATATGGAATACAGTATTTGGTATAACCTCAATAACGATAAGGAACATTTAAGAACCATGAGAGACCTGTATGGTCCAGATAGCCATTTTAAATGGAAACTATCTGAAAAAAAATTAGCAGAGTTTGAGGAATTGCTTGAGATTGCCAAAGAAACAGGCTACTACAGAAGCTATCAAGAACTAGAAAACCCTATCTACTCCAAACGTGAAGAGGGTTTCGGTCAACCATTGGTCATCACAAAACGTTATGGATATAGCTCAAAAGATGATATTTACAACAATACCATCATTCAGGTAGCACGAGGCAAGCAACTCTATGCATCGATGGCAGGTACTGTGAATGTTTCAGAAAAAAGTATCACGATTGAAACCAGTCGAGCAAAATTCACTTATTACAATGTTTCAGAAATACGAGTAAAAACTGGAGACAACGTAACAGTAGGGCAAGAACTGGCAAAGGTAGACTCAGATGAGGGGCTAGAGATTAGCTACCAAAAATTAAAAACCAACAAAGATAAAACCTCTAAAGAGTGGCTTTATGTCAATGTAGGTTTTTACCTGCCATCTGTTCATTATAATCAGACTACAAGTGTCCTATCTACCATTGATATAGGGGATATGGCAGGTCGTATTAAAGAGACGTCTGATTACGTGAAGAAGTATGAACCAAAAGCAACCATCAATGGTATTTCAGCTATGTTAGGTAATTTTTGGACGGAGTCCTCTATCACTTCTAAACGTGCTGAAGGTGACTATCTTACCCCACCAATTGGTGCAAGTGCTTCATCATGGGATGATCCAAATTGGTTGTCTATCAGTGGACCAGCTATCTATAATGGCTCTTACCCTAATATCCTGAAACGTGGTTTAGGATTAGGACAATGGACAGACACAGGAGACGGTAGTGTTCGTCATACATTGTTATTACAATATGCCCATCAAAAAGGCAAGAAATGGTATGACCTTGAACTACAGATTGACTTTATCTTTAATGGTGATGCACCTTATTATAGAGAAATTGCACATGAGATTCTAACAAGTAATGATGACGTAGAAAGTTTGACAGAACGATTCTTAGTGCGTTGGGAAGGCAACTCAGGAGATAAGCTCCTTGAACGTCAAAATAACGCTAAACAGGTTGCTCAATTTCTGAAGAACCCTGTCGGTGGTAGTAGTAGCCTTGTAGCTTCGTGGAACTTCCCTAAAGCCTACAGAAGCAAGATAAGCAATTTCCCATCTGAAGCAACGGTGAGCAGTACGGCACAAGGGAGTGGCTATCCGATCGGTCAATGTACGTGGTATGCCTATAATCGCCTTGTCGAGCTGGGTTTTATCACAGACTTTTCAGGAGCGTATGGTTATCTTGGTAACGGTCAAGATTGGGTTAGAAACCTAATAGCGAAAGGATGGCGGTTTAGTAACATTCCTATAAAGGGAGCAGTTGTGTCAACAGCTGGTGGTTTCGATGGCACTCCATCTCAATACGGACATGTAGGGATTGTGGAAGCAGTCAATCCAGACGGTACATTCCTGGTCTCAGAATGTAATTGGGGTGGTATTCAAAATAAAATTCATTGGAGAGTATGCAGACCGAGTATGTATTATACGTTTGCGACACCGAAGTAAAAATAGTAAGGAGCTATGATGAAAAAACTGAAGCTAAACAACGGATATTTAGAGGTACGCATAGAGAACAGTCCCAAAGTTAGTATTCGATTTGTGAGAAATAAGATTATTTGTTTTACTATGTTTCGTGAGGTAAAGGGGGCATATTTAAAATCAAACTATCGGATCAATATGACAGAGTATCAAAAATGGTATCACAAACACAAGAGTGTAGTAAACTTTCCTGAACTGGAAAAAAGGGCATTTGGTTTTGCTCAATTGCTTTTGACAGTGCGAGTGGCAGATTATTTTCCAACTGTTTCATGTGAACATATCAATACTTGGTTTGGTGTTTTCGCAGATAATAAACCTTTTATTAAGCATGGAATAGAGAAGAAGGTGGTTTAAAGTGTATCAGTTTGTTAATTCAAAAATATTTACCTATACCTGGTTTGGAATATCTTTTTTGATGTTGTTTTTAACATCATTGCTAGGATATACAGGTTTTACTTAGCTTTTTATTCTAACGTTTTTAGATAGCTTTTCAGACATTTGGTTGGAACATTGGTATTCATTGGGCATATCTCGTAGGCTAACTTTGTACAATTGTTTAGCGAATGCATTGGGTGTGGTCGTTCAAGTATCGTATGGATTGTATGGTGGAGCAGTTACATCAATGGTTGGTTTTTTTCTTTTGTTAAATAAAACATTAACGTGGGATGATACGAAAGATGGCAGAATAAGTTATTTTAAAAGACAAGAAATGACAATCACCGCAATTAGCGTATTTATAGGTATTGTTCTTCTAGGTATTATCTATGGGAGATTTTTTAGAGGAGAACAGCCAATTTGGTTGATTGTCTTGAATGTATTACTATTTGTACTTGGAACTTGTGGTAGGATACTGTTAATTAACGGAAAAATACAATCTCAATATATTTATGTCATTAGAGAATTGATAGATCTTGCAGTATTTTTCTCCATGATTTCTTTGCATTTGACAAGTGAAAGCCTGTGGATCAGATTAGGAAGCATTATATCTAGCTTGATAATCTTATTTAAATCAATAGTCAATTGGACTCAAAAGTCCAAAATTACAGGACCTACAGAAGACAATCTATTAGAACAAAGAAAGGAAGAAAGATGATTGATGAAATAAAGGTCAAGAGGTTACGAATGGTGGCAGGAGGAATTGCGATCACTCTATTATTGTTGATGAGTTTTGGGCTTGGTCAGATGACAGCCCCTTCTCGCACAAAGCAAGAAGAAGCCAAAACAAGTACACAAGCTACTGAAGAACAGAAGCTGAGTTATGAGGGGGTTGAGGAATTTCTGACAGCCTATTACACGAAAAAAGACCTAGGCACAAACAGAAACCGATACAAACCCTTTATGACAGAAGCTCTCTATAATCAGGAAGTCGCAAAGGAAGAAGAACCGGTCAACCAAACCTACAAAGGGTATGTGGTGGACTATACGTTCAAACAGGCCGATATTTATATCAATACAGAAACGAATATAGCGATTGTTCAAGTCGATTATACCAATACCTTGTTAGAGAAAAAGGAAAGCTATGACAAGGCTCAAAAGAACGTGCGTAACCAATCTATTTTAAAGCTAACCTACACAGTTGATGACAAGGGCAAGTTGAAACTGAACAATATTCAGCCTGCTGTCTTATCATTAAGTGGGGAAGAAGAAGCCAACTTGCCTGATTATGGTACAGTTGGAAATAAAGTTCAAGAACAAGAAGGAGAGAATAATGGCTAAAAAAACGACATGGCAAGATGCCAAGAAGAAAAAAGAAAAAATTGAGGCAGAGTTGGATAAGCTATTGATCCAAGATGAACAACTGCAGGATAAAATCAAAGCGAAGCGACAGGCTCTTCGAGAAGCTGAAGCTGAATACTTTATCGAGCTACGAAATAGCAGTCAAAAGTCGGATGCTGATTTGGAGCGTTTCTTCTTATCCAATCATCACAATCCGTCAGTACCTCATCAAGGGGGTAACTAACGATGTTTCAACTGTTCATTCGACAATCTTCTTACTCAGGAGATTTTGATAGTAAAGATGCCCTGATAAGCTATCTTGAAAAAGAAAATGCCAAATGCATTGCAGAAGAACTAACTGCAGTTTGTCGGATTTTGCACGTGGATGCTGAAGGGGATATTTTAGAAAAGATAGATGTTACCCTACCCATCTTTGAGGGACAAACAATGGACGAGGTATTGATGACTTTTGGCAATCAAAAGCAAAAGAAACTCCCTCTACCCTCTAAAGCAAAAACTCCTACTCCCAAACCAAGTCCGAAGGTCGAGCAGCCTGCTCCAGTTAAAACCGTTAAGACATCAAAAAATCCTTTTCTGTTTATTGCAATGCTACTGGGTTTAGTGGGAATTGGCTTAGGAGGTCTAGCCTTTGTACGTATTCAATCGCAAGAACAAGTTATCACGCAGTTAGCACAGCGATTGGAGGAGGATCAGGAGTTGACCTCGATGAGTCGCAAGTTAGACGTGTTCTGTCGCTATTTCATTCCTAACTATTTTTCAGGCAATACAAGTGCCTTAGATAATTTCAGACAAGAGGGCGACTGGTCAGCTCAAACAGGAACAGTTCAGTCTGTTATTCTTGAGTCAACTAGTCCTAAAAAGAAAGGTTATGAAGTAGGTTACGTGATCAACGTCAACCGTGAGGGAACAATCAGCCGACACTATCTGCAGTTGGAAATTGTCAAAGACGAAAAGGGGACATTTGGCTTTTCGGTTGACAAAGAACCCAAATTGAGTAACTACCCGATTACAGAATAAGACAGACTATATGAATGTTCATATAGTCTTTTTTATGTCAGAAAGGACAACTTATGGAACAAGAAAAAAGTATGTATCAATTGAAGAACGCAGGCAAGCTTACAGGAGAACTCTTGGTAAAAGGTTTGTTGCTGTTTTGGGAAAAGGGAGAAGGAGTCGTTGACCTTGTAAAAAATAGACCGACAGTCGGTGAGCAGAAATGGAATAGCTTTATGGCAACCGATGCCAAAAAAGAAATTAAAGAGTTTCGGACAACAGAGGCCAACCTTGAACAGTTGAGAAGTGTCTTGAAACTCTATGATGTCAGATTTTCCATTAAGTCGCTAGACAATGAAGGAACAACTCTACTTTCTTTTGAAGCTAAAAATAGAGAGTTTATGGAGAAAGCATTTGAGAAAGTGATTGAAAGAGCCACCAATCCTGAAACCTCAGCCCAGTTTGGCGAATTGTTAGCCAGTAAGGTTGAAAAACAAACCTTTGAACAACGTTTAGCAAATGCGACAAAGCAATCAGAAGCCTTACAACAACTGCAAGAGACAAAAGTAGAGGCTGTTTCAAAGGTAACACAAAAGATGGATGAGGTCACCAAATGACACAAGAAACAAACAAGCCACAACGCATGATTGAGCCTTACTTGATTATGGGGTTAGTAGCATTTTATATGGGGCATTGGATAGGAAAAAGTATAGAAGAAGCTCCTGCAACTGTTTCCACCTATGACCTCTTTCGACTGCAGAAAATACGTTGGTTCTTGGAGAACCCATTGGATCATCCATTGATTGATCCAATTCCGAGTTTCTTCTCCCTATGTTTAGGCTTTATCTGTTTTGGTGTAATCTTCATGTTCTATTTTCGATCAGATGAAAAGAACACCTATCGCTATCAAGAAGAACATGGTTCAGCACGTTTTGCGACTGCAGGGGAACTAAAGAAGTTTCGAGATGAACTGCCTGAAAACGATATAATCTTTACCCAACAAGCTCGCATGGGTATCTTTAATAAACGCTTAGCCTATGCAGTTCAAGTCAATAAAAATATCTTAGTAGTTGGTTTGCCGGGTGATTGGAAAACACGAGCTTTCGTAAAGCCCGGTCTTTTACAAACGAATAGCTCCTTTGTCGTCACAGACCCAAAAGGCTTATTGGTGCATGAGGTAGGGTATTCCCTAAAAGAGGCAGGCTACAAGATTAAGGTGTTTGATTTAGTCACCTTACAGAATACCTGTCAATTCAATGTCTTTCACTATATGACAACAGAAGCCGATATTGATAGGGTAGCTGAGTCTATTATTCAAGGTACAAAGAAGTCAGACCATCAAGGAGAGGATTTTTGGGTGCAGGCTGAAATGTTACTTATTCGTGCTTTAATCGGCTATCTTTATTTCAGTTCAAAATATCATGATGTAACACCTCATCTTGCACAAGTTGCCGATATGCTTCGACTACTGAAGCGAGATAACCCTGATGTAAAAAGTCCAGTTGAACTGATGTTTGAGCAGTTGGATCGCCTATGTCCAGACAATTACGCATCCAAGCAGTTCTATCTCTTTATGAGAAACTTTGGAGGACAAACCTTGATGTCCGTCCTTGCCATTACTTCCTCACGATTTGCAGTCTTTGATCATGACGATGTAAGAAATATCGTGAAAGACGATACCCTAGACATTAGAAAATGGCAACTCGAAAAAACTGCAGTCTTTATTGCCATACCTGAAACAGATAAAACGTACAACTTCTTGGCTAATTTGTTGTTTGTGACCATGTTTCGTATCTTACCGAATATTGCAGATGAAATCTTACAAGGTCGCCATCCGACACATAAACCAAGTGACCTGCTCCACCTAAGAGCTATTATGGATGAGTTTGCTCAGTTGAACCGTATTCCTTATTTCACAGAGTCACAATCTTCCTTGCGTTCAAGGGAAATCTCACTTGACGTTATCGTTCAAGCACTCAGTCAGCTTCAAACAACCTATAAAGATGAATGGAAAACCATTCTAAACAACTGTGGTACATTGCTCTATTTAGGTACAAATGACAAAGATACAATGGAATATTTCTCTTTACGTGCAGGAAAACAAACCATCCATCAACGAAACCTAAGCAAGACGTATAGCCAACAAGGATCATCCAGTGAAAGCATCCAAACGGTTGGACGTCCTCTCTTAACTCCTGATGAAGTAGCTCGAATTGGTATTGATGAAGCCTTAGTATTTATCTCCAAGCAAAATGTATTTAGAGACAAAAAATACAATTTAGAGAGCCACCCTAGAGCCCACTTACTCGCAGATCATCCTGATGATCCAAATTGGTTTACCTATAATATGGCAAATCATGATATTCCTGAGTGGGATGCCAACGTGAAAAAAGAAAGTGTCGCATAGATAGAAAGGAAAGCAATGGAAAAAGAAAAAACAATGACCAATCCACTACAAGAACACGAAACAGTTGAGGTGGGGTATGCCATTATTGGCATTAGTCAAGACGAAGAAGAGGTCTTGATTGTAGACTATGATAGCAACTGGGTAGATGAAGAAGAATTCTTGCATCGTTCCCTCATCACAAACTATCAAGATGAACGTAGTTCCTACCAACAAATTATTGACTGGCTACAAGCCACTATCCCTCATACTGCCTACAACTTAGCCCAGTTAGAAGCAGTTGACTTCAACCAAGAAATGATAGAAGAAATCAATCGAGAATTGGCAAGGCATAATCAGGCTCTTTTGGTACAGTCAATTGAATGTATTGATGGCACACATGACTTGCTTGCGATTGCCTATGACCCTGCAAGAGAACAGGAAGAAGAATTGCAGTATTATCTGAAGCATCATGTCGAAGCCTTGTATATGGGAAGAGTGGTTCAGTTGTATCAAGTACCTATCCAAGATGCGTATGAACAAGCTGACTTGTCAGAATTTCTTTTGGAGGCAACTCCCTCTTTTATGGATCGAGCATTGCTTGTAGAGGATGAGAGTATCATTCTGAGTGAGCTTCATAAATTAGGCTTTGTATCTATTCATGAACTCGACTTAGAAAGGCATCAAGAAGAAGCACAACAGATGGATCAGGAACAAGAAAGGGGACTTTAATGGCTAGTGTAAAAGAATTAAGACAAGTCAATATTGTAGGTGTTGCAGAAAGTCTTGGGATGGCACTCGAACCAAAGGGAAGTGGTTACTATGAGTGGAAAGAACATGACTCTTTGGTGATCAATGTACGAAAAAATAGATTTAATTGGTTCTCACGTGACCTGTCAGGAGATCCAATTGCACTTGTTCAAGCTGTTAGGGAAGACCAGACAGGACAGCCTGTTTCTTTTAAAGAAGCCAAGCATTATGTAGAGACAGGCTCGTTTCCAACGGTTGATACTATCGACTATACTCGTAAGGAATTTTCAAACTACTTGTCACGCTATGAAAGTAAGGATAAGACCTTGATGATCGACTACCTTAAAAATGAGCGTGGCTTATCAGAAGAGACGATTCGTTTCTTTGATGAAAAAGGGGTATTAGGACAAGCCAACTATAAGAATGCACAAGGTATTGAGCCAGTTATCCTATTTAAAACATTAGATGCCACAGGAAAAATGATTGGTGGTTCATTACAAGGTATCGTGGAAAATAGAGAGCTTTACGATAGAGGACGTCTCAAACAAATTATGAAGCATTCAGACGGATCAAGTGGGTTTAATGTAGATATTGGCACACCTAAGCGTTTAATTGTAGCAGAAGCCCCAATAGACCTCATGAGTTATTACGAACTTCACAAGGGCGAATTAAACGATGTACGTTTGGTTGCGATGGATGGACTGAAAGAAGGAACTATCAGTCGGCATTATATGGAAATATTGCATCTAAAACGTGGGAAAGTCTATGAGGTAGATCATAAGAAAACGCCACAAGCCCTCTCGAACATTGCCAAAACCAGTACGCATTTTAAACAAGAGGAAAACCAATCTGTCATTACCCTAGCAGTTGACAATGACTCTGCAGGTCGCAGGTTTCTTTCTCGTTTAGAGGATAAGGGTATTCGCTTTGTGTCTGATCTACCTCCTCTAGCAACTAATGAGAAGAAAATGGACTGGAACGCTTATCTCCAGCTAAAAAAGAAAGGACAACTAATGGAACATCAAAGCAAACGTCTCACTCAAAACAAAGAAGTTGAACCACACCGAAAGGAAACAAAGTCTAAAAAAACAAAAACAGCAGAAGAACATTATTTCGATTGGATTGAGAGGATGGCCGCTACTGTACAGGAACAGCTACAACTTCCATCCCCTCCCACGTTAGCGTCTGAATTAGAAGCCGTAGTCGAACCATTCCTCACAACCGACTTAGATCAACTATTTGCCAAACGGCTTTCCTTAGTACTAGATACTCAGCGAGTAGAACAGTCTGAGATTCTATCTGTGTACCAAAAAATCGAACAATTGGATAAACAAATTAGCGAAAGAATGCGAGAAACAGAGCTTCGCGAATCTGAAATAGAAGTTATTTTCTATAGTTCTGACGAACCACTACTATCCCGATACTCCTCAGGAGAAATTATCCCATACACAGAGTTTGTTAGCATTCTTTATCCTAAAAATGCCAAACTCTTTAATGAGAACCCCCGCACAGGACCAACAGTTTCCTTTTCAAATGATGGAGGTACTTGGTTCGGACTTAGAACTGCAGATGGGCAGATATTAGTTGAACGTTTTCGCTATGATGTAGGATTGGAAGGGGAGTCTATATCTGATCGACTTAACAGAATCCTTTCACCAGCACATTTAGAGCAGATAAGACAGATTGATACAAATTTTGATATTCCATCTTATGTCGAAGATAAAAATAAAGAACTTGGTATCGAAGTGAAGCTTTATAGAGATAAAGAGCACATAGATACGCTAGATTTTAATGACTTGATTAATCACCCTAACATTGAAGAAATGGCCAATGAACTAGGTCACACCTCGCTCTCGTCCTATCCGGAAGAATTTACTATTGAAATTCTGGATAAACGCTTAAATCAGTCTCGGCTTACTATATTGCTGGATCAGATTATTGAACTTGGTAAAGAAAAAGATGAATTAAAACAATTCCTGACAGAGCAACTAACAAGCCTTAGTCACTCTACTCGTCCAGATACTTTTCGTGCTTTAACAGAAAACGAAAGAACCCATATTAGCGAATTTTTTAAAACCCTAATACCCAATGTAACGACGAGCTATGAATTTACTGAAGAAGGAGTAGAGTATCTTTCTTATCGGATTAGGAATATGGAGTTTGCTTCCAGCCACCCAGAATTACGAGAGTTATCCCCTGAGGAACAGTATCAGTCTCTACTTAAGTTTTTTGATAAACACTATGGGAGGCCATTCCCGTTACCAAGCGATCAAACTGTGATGGGGATTGAGCTACTGCAAGAAAAATTTGGTTATAACCCCAAATTGCCGTTGGCTGTTTATCGTGATAGCGCTCAGAATATGGATCGAATTGCTGAGAAGGAAGAAGAAGCCTTCCGTTCTAGTTTTGATAAGACGATGTTTGCCAAATCACTAGAACTGGTACAAAAGTATTCTCTTCAGGAAGTCATGGAGGGTATTGATATATGGTCTGGTGGAGATGAAGCTCGCTTAGAAGCCCTTAATTCGGACCTTAGAGATATATCTTTACAACCGCTTAAAGATTTCGTCGAAAGGTATATTGATCCTAGTCTCTATTTGAGCCATGGATTTGAGGATAGTCCGCTGGCTAGTCTTTCTTTCCAAGATTTAGCAGATCTCTCTCATGAAAAGGGCTTGTTAGATGTAAATGGTAAGCTAGTTAATCAAAAAGACCATATGGAAAAAGAAAAAGCCCTCGAGCAGAGTCAAGGACATGAAAAAAGCGCTGAGAGTACAAGCGAGGATTTACCGAAATTAAATATCTGGTCCTCTACAAATGAGAATGCTATTTTATCCAATTTGGCAGTTAGTCCAATTTGGATAAGAAACTTTAGATTTGAAAGTGTTGAACATGCATACCAGACGCTCAAATCAAACGGTTTTACATCCGAAGCTCTTACATGGGCAGAGTCAAACAGACAAGCATTTAAGCAAGGAAGAAAAATTCAGTCGGCATATCAGTTAGGTCCTACAAATAAGTTAACAAGCATCACTTTAATGGAAAAACTTTTGACGGAACGTTTCTTGCAAGATGCTGAATTTAGAGAAGCTCTAATTCAAACAAAAGGATTTACATTAACACATAAGCAGGATAATGGGATTTGGAAGAAAGAATTTCCTAGAATTTTGATGGATCTTCGAGATGGTAAGCTAGTTAATCAAAAAGACCATATGGAAAAAGAAAAAGCCCTCGAGCAGGCTCAAGGACATAAAAAAAGCGCTGAGGGTACAATCGGGGATTTTCCTGCGGAGCAGGAGGCAGCACCTCTACCTGAAGCGAACGAGTCGCAACCTTTGAATGACTTGTCACCAAGTCAAACTCAGCCTCAGCCTTTACTCCATTTTACTACAAAGGATGATGGAAAGTCAATTGAAAAGAGGTACTATCATCTAGCTAGTGAAAAAGATATTGCCAAATTGAACCGCTATGCGCCAACAATCCAACAAACTGCTCAATGGTATTTGGATGCCATCGCAGATTCTCATGTTATCTATTTGTATAAAGATGGGGATAGTATCTCTAGCTTAGCTGTACAATTTGATCGAGATAAATTCATGCATCTTACAGGTATCTTTCCTTATCGTGAACACCAAACTGCCAGCCAAACCCTAGAGGATTTTGCGAATGGGAAAGGGGACTTTGATTCCATTTTAATTGCGAATAAGGGCGCAGCCTTTGATAAAATTAAGGTTCTTCCAGAACTGGAAGCTATTATCCAATCAGACTCATTCTACTTTGGGGATTTGTCAGAAGTCCCTAAATTGAAACAGTTGGATATGGATAAGGCCATTCGGTCTGGAGATGAGGATGTGGTTCTAGCAATGCGAACAGTCGATGGCACAACCTTTCCAGCTAGTCTCTTAAAACTTCGTCAAACCCTAGCTTTACAGTTGGAACATTCAACGGAAGAGAGAACCATTCTAGGAGTCTATCGCTACCGAGATACTCAATTAGACCAACTATCTATCAACCAAGAATATATCAAAGATGGTGGAGAAGTCTTTAAACCAATCCTAGAACAGGTAGTAGAGAACTTGAACCAATCAACATCATCTGAACCAAATATGGAAGAAGATATGGTCTATCAAGACCAACCATTAGTCCAACACCAACTTGAACCTGATAAGCAAGAAGAAGCTAAGCCTGAACCAGTTGACAGCACTTTTTATACTCAAACCAGCAACCAAAACAAGCTGAGTGAGTTACTTGCTTCAAAAGATAGAGCAGGTTTAGCGCAACACTTAAAAGAAGGTGTGCATCAGTATCTGAATTCAGAACAATACAAAGATTTTCTAAACACAATGAGTCGTTTCCCTAACTATTCCTACCGAAATATTCAGTTGTTAAAAGCACAGATGCCAACAGTTCAGGCAGTCGCATCCTTTAAGAGTTGGAAAGAGGATTTTGGTAGAACGGTTATAAAAGGCTCGAAAAGTTTACGCATTTTCGCTCCACAGATTACCAAATTACGAGATCCTCAAACTGGTGAAGTCTTAAAAGATGAACAAGGAAATGATAAAACAAGGATAACATTTAAGCTTGTTCCTGTGTTTGATATTTCCCAAACAGAAGGTAAGGAACTGCCAAAACCTATCTATCAACTCGAGGGCAATTATGAAAATTATTCCAAACTGTATCGCTCTGCAAAAGCGTACGTACAGTCTAAAGGATTGACTATGGAATTTAATTCCAACATTGGTGAAGCGAACGGATATTATTCAAGAAAAGAAAATAAGATTGTCATTAAAGCAGGAATGTCCGAGCAACAAACCCTCAAAACCATCTATCATGAACTCGCTCATGCAGACCTACATTCTTCACAAACAGTTACCAAAGACTTGCAATATAGCGATGCAGAATTGCAAGCTGAGTCTGTTGCTTATGTCGTAGCTAACCATTATGGACTCGATACAAGTGAGTATAGTTTCGGATATTTAGCAACTTGGGTAAGAGATAAAGAAGCCCTTTCTGACCTCGAAGCCCAACTAGAGATTGTTCAAAAAGAAGCTCAACACTTGATCAACTCATTGGATAGGGAACTCGAAAAACAACTGGAGCAGGCACAAGTACAGACTGTTGAAAAGGTAGAGCCAGTTGAAAAATTATCCTTTGAGGAACGTCTAGCTAGAGCAGAACAAGAGTCTAAGTTGCTGGCAGAGGAACAAGGTAAAGAGGAAGAGCAGGCAAAAAAGCAAGAAGCCAAGCAGTTCATTCAGGAACGCTAGGCACACTTGAAGCCCTCACTAAAAAACTAACAAGCAGTAGAAAAGGAAGTAACGCAGATGAACACACTTGATGATATTTTAACTACTCATCTATTTAAACTAGATGAAAGTGGACGGTTGGAACTGCTAGAAGAACAGTTCAAAAAATCACGACAAGCCATTCTTCATGAGTTAAAAACGACCAAAGAAGAGATGGAACTATTGGACTTGGATTTGGTAGATGACTACCAATCCAGTATCGTTTTATTGGAAGAGGCTTCCGATGAACAGTTTGAGATTTGGAAAAATCAACTCAAACTGACAGGGAGCATTTCATGATGCAGAGCATCATCAAAACGTGCGTTAGCACGCAATAGGGGATTGGGGATTTCCCCAAAAGTTTGAAGATTTAGTCCTATCCCAAAGTGCCAGTCGGCACAATTAGGATAGGGCTAAAAACTTCAAAAACAGCAATTGTGGCTACAAGTGCTATGCTTGCCAGATGAAAGGGAGTCGGTCTGGTAGGTCACAGAATGAACTGAAAGGTACTGAAAAAATGGAAGAACGGACAGAGCGTAGTCGTCCTATTTTGAAACGCTTCTTTGTGAACGAAGAAGAAGATAGGGATATAAAAGCGAGAATGAGAGCTGTTGGTTTGAAGAATTTTTCAAACTATGCACGTCTAATGGCATTAACTGGAAAAGTCGTAGTCGTCAATTTTGATGGGCTGACAGAATTGAGAAAAGAGATTAACTCAATCGGTGTCAATATCAACCAAATTGCCAAAGTAGCCAACACAGATGAACAAGTTTCAACTGAACAAGTCATCACACTATTAAACGAAATGAAACGGATTGAGGAGTTGCTCGCAGATATAAGCGATAAAAATATCATGAAGGTAGGAAAATACGATGGTCTACACGAAAGTACATCAGATTAAAAATGTAGAGCGACTGTATCGTTCCGTCAAGTATATTTTGGATGAAGCAAAAACGGTGGAAGGCTCACTAAAGGAGGATAGTCCATTCCCATTGATTGCGAATGGCTCTACCTTGTGTCATCAATTGGCATCTGGTCATCACGTGGAAAGTCTGAACCATTCAGCAACTGAAATGATATTGATGAAGAAACTTTCAGACCAACGATTCGGAAGAGAAGAACGCTCTGATTTAAAAACCGGACAGGGTACGCTTGCTCATCATATTATCCAATCATTCAGTCCGAACGATAGACTAACGCTAGAGGAAATTCATGAGATTGGTCGTCAAACCATTTTAGAGTTGACTGGAGGTCACTATCAGATGGTGATGGCAACTCATGTAGACAAAGACCATATCCACAACCATATCATTTTCTCATCTACCAACCTAACCACTTTAAAAAAATTCAGATGGCAAAAAGGAACAAAGAGAAGTTTAGAAAACATTTCAGATAAGTATGCAGACCGATATGGAGCTAAAATCATTGAACGAAAAAATGAATTAAATGCTCATTCTAGTTATGGTGCATATCGAAGACAGTTTAGTTTCAAACGAGAAATCAAGTCACGTTTAGATTTTCTCTTGAACCATTCCGCCTCTATTTCTGACTTTAGGGCAAAAGCTAAAGCAATGAATTTGGATGTCGATTTTAGTGGAAAAGAAGCAACCTATCGTCTGCTTGATCATCGTCAAGAACGAAACACTCGTGAGGCAACCTTGTCTAAAAAAGGGCAGTATAGTTTGAATAGTATTACAGAACGAGTTGCAAAAAATAAGGTTGTCCATTCTATCGAAGTGATCCAATCTGAGTATGAGAAGATGGTTCGTGAACGAGAAGCTGACTTTGAAATGCGATTAACGATTGAGGATTGGCAGGTCAAAGAGAAGACTGCATCAGGGATTTATGTTGAGGTTGTTTATGGAGTCAATAATAAAGGGCTGATAAAAATTCCTCTTGATAAAGTAGATCAATTAGAGGATGGTCGCTTTGAATTATTCTTGAAAAAATCAGACTACTTTTATTTCATGAATGAACAGAAGTCCGAAAAGAATCGCTACATGAGAGGCGATACAGTGATGAAACAGTTGGCTTATAACAATGGTCAAGTTATTCTGAACAAGCACCCTTATATTTCCAAACTCGATAACTTGATAAAGGAATTTGAGTTCCTATCGAGACACGAGGTCACAGCACCTGAACAGTTTGAAGAGTTAGAAACCAAATTTATTAAGCAGCTTGAAAAAACAGAGGCGACTCTCTCTGTTTTGGATCAACGGATTGAGAAACTCAATAAGTTATCAGGAGCATTGATGGCATTTGAAGAAGGTAAAACCATCGGTCAAGAAATCTTTGAACGGTATCAAGTTGATCCATTCAAACTCAACCGAGGACGGTTAGAGAAACAACTTTTAGAAACCAACGTAGAACGACAAGTCTTACAAGATAAGGTTCAGTCAATTGTTGGTAACTATCAAACCTACGAGAAGATACGTGACCATGTACACCACAGAAAAGAAGAAAATACGTTGAGTCTATAATCATCTCATGTGATAAAACAAGGCTATAAAAGAAAGAGGTTTATTATGAGAAAAATACATCACTATTTTAAAGAGACATTACAGAAAGAACTAGTAGAGAAGCTAATACGATTAGATTTTGTGGAGTATGTGGAAGATAGCTCGAAGTATGTAAGAAATGAGGAACTAGTCAAATATTTTAAAGAAAAAGAGTCAGAATTGGAAAGACGAGTAGGTAGACACCGCTACCGAGTTGAGTTTCCAGAATATAGTATCCGAACGTTTGAAGAATGTGTGTGGTTGTTGCAAGAACTAGACCAATGTTTCAAAAGGGTTCATCATCTATTTGAAACAAAACAGATGGAATGATGTCGCTAAACTAAAAAATGCTTCCCGTTTTTTCGGGAAGCATATTGTCTATGGCTGTGTGCTTAACTCAGAATTTTTTACCAAGACAACCTAAAAAATAGTATGCCATTAAATATTGTTTCTGTAAAGACCATTGATGACAATATCTGAAAAATATTTTCATGGGTTTTCAATGCTTTTCAAATCCAGTACAATGGATTGTATGAGATTTGATGAACGCAATTTTGTGATTGAAATGGATGAATACCGTAGACAGGAGTTTTTAAAACGAATTCGGGATTATGATAATTCTATCGCTCCAACTATGCGACAGAATGGCTATAAAAGAATTGATGCAACGGAGCGAACAGTCCTCTTCACTTTCGGAGAAATCACCTTCACACGAAACCGCTGGCGAAGAGGGCAGAAAACTCTTTATCCAGTAGATGATTGGTTAGGTCTCGAAAAATATATGCGTTACTCTCCAGAGCTAATTTTTCATATGGCCAAACATGCCTCAAAACTATCTTATAGAGAAGTTTGTAGAACTATCTGTGATGCTTACCGTATTGGAGTAACGAAAGATGCTGTGTTGAAAGCCACTAAAGTAGTTGGACAACTTTTAGATGAAAAAGAGCGCTATCGCTTTTATCTGGAAGAAGAACAAGCCCCACAAAGAATCAAAGTAAGTAAGATATATCTAGAAGGGGACGGTGTGATGGTCAAAACCACTTCATCAGGAAATGAGCGTTCAAATACTGACCTAACACATTTTCTTGTCCATACGGGGGTAAAGCAAGTAACAAAAGATCGGTGGATACTCGAGAATAAACATGAGATTGTTCATGTTAATCATGAGAAAGCTAAAGAAGAGCTATTAGACTATCTCTATAACCATTTTGACATTACAGACCAAACTATTCTTATTACTAATTCCGATAACGGGAAGGGGTATACCAAGCGCACCTTTCAAGAAATTAAAAAGGCGCTAGGTATTAAGCGTCATGAACATTTCTGGGATGAGTACCATCTGAATCAGAAAATAAAGACTTTCTTCAAACCCTATCCAGAAACATTATACAATTTAGCTCAGAAAGCTATCCAGACTCACAAGAAACCTCTGCTCATTACTGTGTTGGACACTGTAGAATCCCTCATTGAGACAGAAGAACAGTATGAGACTTACTATAGCTTCCGACAGAAGATGATACGCAACTTTAAGGATACCAAGCCAGCTAAACTAAGAAATTTATCTCATAAGGGTGTCGGTGTGATGGAGAGCCAGCATCGTAAAATCACTTATCGCATGAAACATAGAGGGATGTATTGGTCGATTAAGGGAGCTTGTACGATGGCTAAGATGATTCTCTTGGAGAGGATAGATAAACTGGATGAGGTATTCTTTGGGGATTGGCGCAAAACCTATCAACCCTATCAGAACCAGCGTTTTAGCGCAGGAAGAGCCAACAAGAAGATAGAAGAACCACCTAATATCAGACGTTATCACTCGGGACATAAGACAGGTCGATGGTCGACTCATGCAAAGTAAAATCTAAAACCATAGAATACCGCTAAAAAAATCCGCTAAAAAATTGAGATTTTAGGGGCTTTTTCGTCATGTTTTGCTTGTGTTTTTGTATGGTTTGTGATACAATAATATCATTAAGAAAACGAAAAAAGGTGCAGGAGCGCTAACTCCTACACCACCGATTAAGACAAAACTGGACTTTGCTTAATCAGTCGAATAGTATTGTAGCATAAAGCAAACAATCACGTCAAGACTGAGCAAAGAAAAAACTTTGTTTCGGTCTTTTTTCGTAAGTGAAAACTATCTGCTTTCTTAGGGTTTTTAAGGGATTTTGAGCTTTCCCAAAAATTCAGACACATACAAGTGATACAAAACACTTGCATTTGCAGGTGTTTTTGTTATAATAGGACTGTTGACTATGCACATTTCCTGTGCAACCGCACGAATGCCGTTGCTCTGCAAAAATTAAGCTCAAACGTCGTTGACTTAACTTGGTGAACCTAAGTTCTACCTGCGTCCGCGTCGCCTAGTCTGAACTTAATTTTTATTGAGCAATATAAAGTGGTTCGTCCCACGGTACTAGGCGAGTCTTCACATTAAATTCGGGCAAGACCCAAAAATCATAGGAGGTGCATAATGAGCACATATGCAATCATTAAAACTGGCGGCAAACAAGTTAAAGTTGAAGTCGGTCAAGCTATCTACGTTGAAAAATTGAACGTTGAAGCAGGTCAAGAAGTTACTTTCGAAGAAGTAGTTCTTGTTGGTGGTGAGAAAACTATTGTGGGTACTCCACTTGTAGCAGGCGCTACTGTTGTTGGTACTGTTGAAAAACAAGGTAAACAGAAAAAAGTTGTTACCTTCAAGTACAAACCTAAAAAAGGTAGCCACCGCAAACAAGGTCACCGTCAACCTTACACAAAAGTTGTTATCAACGCTATCAACGCTTAATCGCGTAGCTTGAAGCAATCATTACAGAAATTCGGAGGAATAACATATGTTAAACTTGAATCTTGCTAACTTGCAATTTATGGCCCACAAAAAAGGTGGAGGTTCAACGTCAAACGGTCGTGACTCACAAGCGAAACGCCTTGGTGCGAAAGCTGCTGACGGCCAAACTGTATCAGGTGGTTCAATTCTTTACCGCCAACGTGGTACAAAAATCTACCCAGGAGCTAACGTAGGTCGTGGTGGAGATGACACTCTTTACGCTAAAGTAGAAGGCGTTGTACGCTTCGAACGTAAAGGTCGCGATAAGAAACAAGTATCTGTTTACCCAATCGCTAAGTAAAAAAATGGTCCAGTGGACCATTTTTTCTTGGGATCTAGAAATAGAAGTAGCGCAAATGGTCCACTGGACCATTTTTTCTTGCCTTTTTGAATTAAATGAAAGGCAAAGGTTCGGGGAATCTTTTTAGCAACTCTCCTTGAAATAAAAGAGAGAGTTGAGCTAGAGATAGCAAACAATAGGCTTTCCGAGTTGTTTTCGGAGAGTCTTTTTTTGTAATTTGATTTTGATATTTTTAAAAGTGTACGATAGAAGTGATTCAAGACGGCAATATCTTCTCTATAGGATAAAAATATTTTGCCTTCTGCACTGTTGCGCTTCCTATAATGTCTACGTTCAGCAGTAGATGAAATGTTCAGAGGAAGTGGTATAGGTTCCAACTTAGTAAAATTAGCCATCGATGATTTGGCGAACAGAAATTCCAAAGCCTTTTAAATTGCAGTTGAAGAAGAGGATTTGGGAACCTGGAAGTTATATAAGAGAAGAATAGTCTATTTGCGAAAACGCAAGAGTTCAGCAAATTCTTGCTTTTTTTGATATAATGGTAGAAGCAGTTTTAAGAGGTATCAGGTATGAATATTCAACAATTACGCTACGTTGTAGCCATTGCCAACAGTGGTACTTTTCGGGAAGCAGCAGAGAAAATGTACGTTTCCCAGCCTAGTTTGTCCATTTCCATTCGTGATTTGGAAAAAGAGTTAGGTTTTCAAATTTTTAGCCGAACTAGTTCAGGAACTTTTTTGACACAAAAAGGGATGGAATTCTATGAGAAAGCTCAGGCTTTAGTTAAGGGATTTGATCAGTTTGAGCATCTCTATTTGCAACCTGAAGAAGGAGAGAAGACTTTTTCAATTTCAAGTCAGCATTATGATTTTCTTCCCCCATTGATTACGGAGTTCTCTCGTAACCACCCGCAGTACCCTCATTTTCGCATTTTTGAATCGACTACGGTACAGATTTTAGATGAGGTTGCTCAAGGTTATAGCGAGCTTGGTATTATTTATTTGAACGAGAGAAATACAAAAGGAATCATGCAGAAATTGGATAAACTTCACTTGCAAGCTGTAGATTTGTCTGCATTTCAGACTCATATCTACCTTCGTGAAGATCATCCTTTGACAAAGAAAGCTGAGATTGAGCCAGCAGATTTGGTAGGTCTACCTACCGTACGGTTCACTCAAGAAAAAGAGGCTTATCTCTATTATTCCGAGAACTTGATTGATACGTCGGATTCCTCGGTTGTGTTTGATGTGACAGACCGTGCTACTTTGAATGGAATTTTGGAGCGTACGGATGCCTATGCAACTGGTTCGGGCTATCTTGATGAAGAGAGTGTCAATGGCATTACAGTAATTCCTCTCAAAGGAAAGGTAGACAATCGCATGGTCTACGTTAAACGAGCCAATGATGAACTTAGTTCTTGTGCCAAGGACTTTATTGAAACCATGCAGGCATATTTTGATAAGAAGAAGGATGAAAATGCGTAAAATTGGATTTCCATTTTTGATGGTAGTATTAATTGGTCTGGACCAGCTTGTAAAAGCTTGGACAGTTGCCAATGTTGAATTAGATAGGGTAACGGAATTTATACCAGGATTGATGAGCTTAGCTTATCTAAGAAATTATGGTGCGGCCTGGTCGATTTTACAAAATCAGCAGTGGTTTTTCACGATAATGACAATTGTTGCCGTGACAGGCCTAGTGTGGTACTATATCAAACAGATCAAGGGCAATATCTGGACTTTATTCAGTCTGTCTTTGATGATTGCTGGTGCTCTTGGGAATTTTATTGATCGTCTTAGATTGGGATATGTGGTGGACATGTTTCACTTGGATTTTATTAGTTTCCCTGTATTTAATGTAGCAGATGTTTGTCTGACAGTTGGTGTAGGTATTTTATTTATTTGTATTATGAAAGAAGAGAGTAATGGAAGTAAGAGTTGAGGTTGGTGGCATTCGTTTGGATAAGGCATTGTCGGATTTGACGGATTTGTCTCGTTCGGTTGCAAATGAGCAGATTAAGGCTAGTCAGGTTTTGGTCAATGGACAGCCTAAAAAAGCTAAATATAGTGTACAGGTTGGGGATGTCCTAACCTATCAAATTCCAGAAGTAGAAGAAATCGACTATGTTGCTGAGGATCTTCCTTTAGAGATTGTCTTTCAGGACGAGGATGTTGCTGTTGTAAATAAACCTCAAGGGATGGTCGTTCATCCGTCGGCTGGTCACACGTCTGGAACGCTAGTTAATGCTCTCCTTTATCACGTAAAAGATTTGTCAGGCATCAATGGTGTCTTGCGACCAGGAATTGTTCATCGGATTGATAAGGATACTTCTGGCCTACTCATGATTGCTAAAAACGATGATGCCCATACAAAGCTTGCTGCTGAATTGAAAGACAAGAAATCCCTTCGGAAGTATTGGGCCATTGTACACGGCAATCTACCAAACGATCGCGGAGTAATTGAGGCGCCGATTGGTCGTTCTGAAAAAGACCGCAAGAAGCAAGCGGTGACTGCCAAAGGGAAAGAAGCTGTGACACGTTTTCAGGTTCTGGAGCGTTTTGGTGACTATACTTTGGTGGAATTGACCTTGGAAACAGGACGAACTCACCAAATTCGTGTCCACATGGCTTATATTGGTCATCCGGTTGCGGGGGATGAGGCTTACGGCCCAAGGAAAACACTAAAAGGACATGGTCAATTTCTTCATGCCAGAACGCTTGGATTTACCCATCCGAGAACTGGTGAGGTTGTTGAATTTACGGCAGAAGCGCCAGCTATTTTTCAGGAGACACTTGAAAAACTGCGCAAGGCTGAATAATAGTATGAAAACCTTATCATCTTGCCCATTTTTTCAACAAATGCTATACTAGAACATGAAAAATGTTAAGGAGAGTAAGAATGGAAACTTTACCAAATTGTCCAAAATGTAATTCTGAATATGTCTATGAAGACGGTGCCCTCTTGGTTTGCCCTGAGTGTGCTTATGAGTGGAACCCAGCGGATGTAGCTGAGGAAGAAAGTGGACCTGTTGCAATTGATGCTAACGGTAATCGTTTGTCGGATGGCGATACTGTGACACTAATCAAAGACTTGAAAGTGAAAGGTGCGCCTAAGGACCTTAAACAAGGTACACGTGTTAAAGGCATCCGTATCGTTGAAGGCGATCACAATATTGATTGTAAAATCGATGGTTTCGGTGCGATGAAGCTGAAATCTGAATTTGTTAAAAAAATTTAAGAGAAAGGGCTGGTTAACCAGTCTTTTGTCATATTTGAAAGGATATTATGAAACATCAAAGTATTTTGTTTTACAGTAGATGCTTGTTAGCTATTTTAGCCATCACAGGTACCGCCTTAGAAATCATTAAATACGGTATCGGGATGCTCATGTATTATACGGTACAATCTAATTTATTGGTATCTCTGTTTGCTGTCTATATGGTCTATGCAATGAGTAAGGGTGCGGATTTACAGACGTCACATTTTCTTCGGATAAAGGCTGCTGTAACCATGTCTATCATGATTACTTGTGTAGTCTATCACTTTATGTTGGCACCTTTGGCAGACGATTTCTGGCGACTTGAGAATTTACTCTGCCATTATATTGTTCCCCTTTATTTCCTGCTAGATACCTTGCTTGTGGACCGACAACGACAGTACAAGTGGTTTGACCCGATTTGGTGGACGCTTTTGCCTGTTCTCTACATGATTTTTGGTCTAGTGAATGGTCTTTTCATAAAAATTCCAATCCCAGATGCTAAGGACAGTC
Organism: Streptococcus sp. 2018037; assembly: GCF_019754195.1. Taxonomy (NCBI): domain Bacteria; kingdom Bacillati; phylum Bacillota; class Bacilli; order Lactobacillales; family Streptococcaceae; genus Streptococcus; species Streptococcus sp. 2018037. The sequence continues at coordinate 83,750 of NZ_JAIJZQ010000004.1, read as the reverse complement.
CTTTTGCTTATTTCTTTCTCAATGTCCCTAAGTATGGTTGGACCTATGTTTTGACTTATGCAGGTACAATTTTTGTTGCTTATCTGATTTGTGGGTTTATGTTGGTGGGACTTAAATCCATAAAACTTAAGACTTCATTGTCTTTTGGAAAAAATTCTCAGTAAAATCCGATAATTTCTATATTTTTTCAGAAAAAAATTGTCAAGGCTGAGATTTTATGCTATACTCTGCTTAATAAATCCTTTAAAACCTGTCCAGAGAGGCAGACAAGGAGTCGGATGTTAAGCAGGTTGGTTCTAACTAGCCTATATTTTCATAGTCTCCTTGTATAAGGAGACTTTTTCTATACTTTTGGAGGTCTTATGAAGACAAAAGAAATCGTTGACGATATGACTATGAAACGGGCGATCACCCGTATCACTTATGAAATTATCGAACGGAATAAGAATTTGGATAATATTGTCCTTGCAGGGATTAAAACACGGGGTGTTTTCATTGCAAAGAGGATTCAGGAGAGGCTTAAGCAATTAGAGGGTATCGACGTTCCGTTGGGAGAGTTGGATACCAAGCCGTTTCGAGATGACATGAAGGTAGAAGATGATACGACAAATATGACTGCCAATGTCAACGATCGTGATGTTATATTAGTAGATGATGTGCTTTATACAGGACGAACTATTCGTGCTGCTATTGACAACATAGTGTCCTTGGGCCGTCCAGCTCGTGTTAGTTTAGCGGTACTTGTGGATCGTGGACACAGGGAGTTGCCTATTCGAGCAGATTATGTTGGGAAGAATATTCCAACTAGCCGTTCTGAAGAAATCATTGTGCACATGGCTGAAATCGATGGTCAAGATGCTGTCCTTCTGGTTGAAGGTGCATAGTCGCTTCGTTTACAAATTATCATTCTACATCTAGATCATAAAGGGGTATCATCATGACAATTACAAATGGTAAAGTTTCACTCAAACACTTGGTTACAATGGAGACCCTCTCAAATGAAGAAGTATTGGGACTCATTCAACGTGGTATTGCTTTTAAACGCGGTGAAAAGGTAGAGTTGGATCGGAAGTACTATGCTTCTAACCTTTTCTTCGAGGATTCAACTCGGACGCATAAGTCTTTTGAAATGGCAGAGCTTCGTTTGGATATGGGAATGATTGACTTTGATGCTCGTACCAGCTCAGTCAATAAGGGTGAAACCTTGTATGATACCATTTTGACCATGTCGGCACTCGGTGTAGACATTTGCGTGATTCGTCATTCGGAAGTGGATTATTACAAGCAATTGATTGATAGTCCTACCATCCAGACTTCAATTGTCAATGGTGGTGATGGTTCAGGCCAACACCCAAGCCAATCCCTACTTGATTTGATGACTATTTATGAAGAATTTGGAACTTTTGAAGGCTTGAAGATTGCCATTGCAGGTGATATTACACACTCACGGGTTGCTAAGTCCAATATGCAAATTTTGAAACGTCTGGGAGCCGAGATTTTCTTTGCTGGACCGGAGGAATGGTACGCAGAGGAATTTGATGTCTATGGTCAGCATTTGAATATTGATGATATTGTGGAAACGGTAGATGTACTGATGTTGCTCCGTGTGCAACACGAACGACATGATGGTGATGGTGGTTTCTCTAAAGAAACTTATAACCGTTTGCATGGTTTAACAGAGGACCGCTACAAACGCTTGAAAGATACTGCAATTGTTATGCATCCGGCTCCTGTTAACCGTGATGTAGAAATCGATGACCAATTGGTAGAGGCGCCAAAATCACGTATTGTCCGTCAAATGCAAAATGGTGTCTTTGTTCGGATGGCAATTTTGGAAGCAATTGTCAATGGCAAGGCTTAAAAGTAAACTGTTCAGGTATCTTAGAACTAAGCAGTTAGAAATCTGTTAGACTTATCTTATTTAATGTCGCTCAGAGAGGTGACGAATAGCAAGGCAAGGGACAGGTCAATGGTTGCGAGCAACTCATTGACCTACGCCTGGGAGTGGGAAAGAACTCGAAAAGTAAAAAAGAGTTCTTCAACAAGTCTTTAATTTAAGTTGTTGAGTTGAAACAGTCTATTCCCAGACTGTTTCACTCCCACCCCCGCATAGTTCCAACTGTCTGGGAGATAGTTGGAAGTTGGAAATAGAGCGAACAAAGTTCGCATCAGTCGTAGAGGTTAAATTTGGAGTATAGAATGCGAACAAATTTACCAATCAACCACTGCGCTGAGATGTTGACACCTGCTCTTAGAAATGGTGATATACTTCAAGGTTATCCCTTGCACTAGTTTGTACAGTCAATTATTATCGAATTGACAGTACAAACGTCGGACTATTATTTAATTCTATCCGGAGAGATAGAAAATAGAAAGGAGAGTGGGTGCTCTGTTGCTCGGATTTGTAACTGAATTCGGGCTACGGACTGGGTCAAAAAGATAGTTTTTCCTCGAACGCAAGCGTTCTTGGTCAAACTTCTATTTTGACTGTGTCCGCTTAACGCCCTTAATATCTTATTATTATGTCAAAAAGACGTTTGATTTTAGAAGATGGTACTATTTTTGAAGGGGAGGCCTTCGGTGCTGATATTGATGTGACTGGTGAGTTGATTTTCTCAACTGGGATGACAGGTTATCAGGAATCTATCACGGACCAGTCTTATAATGGTCAGATTTTAACCTTTACCTATCCCTTGGTAGGAAATTACGGGATTAACCGTGATGATTACGAGTCAATCAAGCCGACTTGTAAGGGAGTGGTTGTCAGTGAGTGGGCTCGTCGGGCAAGTAACTGGCGTAACCAGATGACTTTGGATGAATTTTTAAAGGCTAAGAAAATTCCAGCAATTTCTGGAATTGACACACGCGCCCTAACTAAAATTATTCGTCAGCACGGTACCATGAAGGCGACTCTTGCAAATGTCGGTGATTCTGTTGAGCATTTGACAGACCAGTTGAGAGCGACTGTTTTGCCAACCAACAACATCCAGCAAGTATCGACTAAAACAGCCTATCCTGCACCTGGAGTTGGACGCAGTGTCGTTCTGGTTGATTTTGGATTGAAACATTCTATTCTTAGAGAGTTAGCCAAGCGTGATTGTAATGTGACAGTTGTCCCTTATGATACGACTACTGAAGAAATTCTTGCCCTCCATCCTGATGGTGTCATGCTATCAAACGGCCCAGGAAATCCAGATGATGTTCCAGAAGCGCTAGAAATGATTCGTGGGATTCTTGGGAAAATTCCAATTTTTGGTATCTGTATGGGGCACCAACTTTTTGCTAAAGCAAATGGGGCAACGACTTATAAAATGAAGTTTGGTCATCGTGGTTTCAACCATGCTGTTCGTGAAATTGCGACAGGTCGAGTGGACTTTACCAGTCAGAACCATGGTTATGCAGTGGCTCGTGAAGATTTACCTGAATGTTTAATGATTACTCATGAAGAAATCAATGACAAATCAGTAGAAGGGGTACGCCACAAGTACTATCCAGGTTTCTCTGTTCAATTCCACCCAGATGCTGCACCTGGTCCACATGATGCCAGCTATTTGTTTGATGAATTTATGGAATTGATGGATTCGTTTAAAAAAGGGCAATAAGGTTTAACCACTGTCGAACTAAACCTTACTGCGTCGGACTTATCTTATTTAATGTCGCTCAGAGAGGCGACGAATAGAAAGGCAAGGGACAGGTCAATGGTTGCTGGCAACTCATTTCCCTACGCCTGCCTCTATGGAGGTCAGGCTATCCCTTGCACTAGCTCGAAAATGGATTAATGTCGAATCCATTTTCTCCCGTCGGAGAATTATTTAATTCTATCCGGAGAGATAGAAAATAGAAAGGAGTAGGGTGTTCTGTTGCTCGGATTTTGTAATTGAATTCGGGCTACGGACTGGATCAAAAAGATAGTTTTTCCTCGAACGCAAGCGTTCTTGGTCAAACTCCTATTTTGACTGTGTCCGCTTAACGCCCTTAATATCTTAAAATTATGCCAAAACGTACGGATATTAAGAAAATTATGGTGATTGGGTCTGGTCCGATTATTATCGGTCAGGCTGCAGAGTTTGATTATGCTGGGACTCAGGCTTGTTTGGCTTTAAAGGAAGAAGGCTATAGTGTTGTCTTGGTCAATTCAAACCCTGCGACCATCATGACAGACAAGGAAATTGCGGATAAGGTCTATATTGAGCCGATTACGCTTGAATTTGTCACACGGATTTTACGGAAGGAGCGTCCAGATGCTCTCTTGCCGACTCTTGGTGGTCAGACTGGTCTCAACATGGCCATGGAATTATCTAAGGCTGGTATTTTAGATGAGCTTGGAGTTGAGCTGTTGGGAACCAAACTGTCTGCAATTGATCAGGCAGAGGACCGCGACCTCTTCAAACAACTCATGGAAGATCTCAATCAACCTATTCCTGAGTCAACGATTGTGACAACAGTTGAAGAGGCTTTGGAATTTGCTGGTGAAATTGGCTATCCTCTTATCGTCCGCCCTGCCTTCACGCTAGGTGGTACTGGCGGCGGTATGTGTGCCAATGAAGAAGAATTGCGTGAAATTGCAGAAAATGGTTTGAAACTGTCACCGGTGACCCAGTGTTTGATTGAGCGTTCCATTGCTGGTTTCAAGGAAATTGAATACGAAGTGATGCGCGATGCGGCTGACAATGCCTTGGTCGTATGTAACATGGAAAACTTTGACCCTGTAGGAATTCATACAGGAGATTCTATCGTATTTGCCCCAACGCAGACGCTTTCGGATATTGAAAACCAGATGTTGCGTGATGCCAGTCTCAGCATCATCCGTGCTCTCAAAATCGAGGGTGGTTGTAATGTGCAGTTGGCACTTGATCCACATAGTTTCAAATATTATGTCATTGAAGTGAACCCACGTGTGTCTCGTTCGTCTGCCTTGGCATCCAAAGCGACAGGTTATCCGATTGCCAAATTGGCAGCAAAAATTGCGGTTGGGTTGACCTTGGATGAAATGGTAAACCCTGTTACAGGAACAACCTATGCTATGTTTGAACCTGCACTTGACTACGTTGTGGCAAAAATTCCACGTTTCCCATTTGATAAGTTTGAAAAAGGGGAGCGCCGCCTTGGAACGCAGATGAAGGCAACTGGAGAGGTCATGGCCATTGGTCGTAATATCGAAGAAAGTTTACTCAAGGCCTGTCGTTCTTTGGAAATCGGAGTCTATCACAATGAAATGCCAGAACTCAGCCAAGCAACAGATGACCAATTAGTTGAAAAGATTGTCAAGGCACAGGATGATCGTTTATTCTATCTTTCAGAAGCTCTTCGACGTGGCTATACAGTAGAAGAACTGGCTCAATTGACGAAGATTGATCTTTTCTTCCTTGATAAGCTGCTTCATATCTTAGAAATCGAGCAGGAATTGGCAATCAATCACGATAATATTGATTTATTGAAAAAAGCCAAGAAATACGGTTTTGCAGACCGTAAGATTGCGGAACTCTGGGGCAGAACAGAATCCTACATTCGTCAACTGCGGACAGAGCACAAAATTGTCCCTGTTTACAAGATGGTGGACACTTGTGCGGCCGAATTTGAAAGTTCAACACCATATTTCTATTCAACTTATGAGTGGGAAAATGAGTCCATCCGCTCGGAAAAAGAATCTGTTTTGGTGTTGGGCTCAGGTCCAATCCGTATCGGACAGGGTGTGGAGTTTGACTATGCGACAGTGCATTCTGTCAAGGCCATTCAGGCGGCTGGCTACGAAGCCATCATTATGAACTCAAACCCTGAAACAGTGTCAACTGACTTTTCGGTTTCGGACAAGCTTTACTTCGAGCCGTTGACCTTGGAAGATGTCTTGAATGTGATTGACCTTGAGCAACCAAAAGGGGTTATCGTTCAGTTCGGTGGCCAGACGGCCATCAATTTGGCAGAGCCATTGGCCAAAGTAGGTATTCCAATCTTGGGTACGCAAGTAGCGGATTTGGATAGAGCTGAAGACAGGGATTTATTTGAAAAAGCCCTGAAAGACCTAGGGATTCCACAGCCACCAGGTCAAACCGCAACCAACGAAGAGGAAGCACTAGAAGCGGCCCGCAAAATTGGTTTCCCGGTACTTGTTCGTCCCTCTTATGTCTTGGGCGGTCGTGCTATGGAGATTGTCGAAAATGAAGAGGACCTACGTTCTTATATGAGAACGGCGGTCAAGGCTTCACCAGAGCACCCAGTTTTGGTGGATTCGTATATCGTCGGTCGTGAGTGTGAAGTGGATGCAATTTCAGATGGTAAGGATGTCTTGATTCCGGGTATTATGGAGCATATCGAGCGAGCTGGGGTTCACTCAGGTGACTCGATGGCAGTTTATCCGCCACAAACCTTGTCTAAAGAGGTGCAGGCGACCATTGCAGACTACACCAAACGCTTGGCAATCGGTCTTAACTGTATTGGTATGATGAATATCCAGTTTGTTATCAAGGATGAAACGGTTTATGTTATCGAAGTCAATCCTCGTGCTAGTCGTACGGTTCCATTCTTGTCCAAAGTCACAGACATTCCAATGGCCCAGGTTGCAACCAAATTGATTTTGGGGCAAAGTCTTGCGGAAATTGGCTACCAAGACGGTCTTTATCCTGAGAGCAATCAGGTGCACGTTAAAGCACCAGTATTCTCATTTACAAAATTGGCTAAAGTTGACAGTTTGTTAGGACCAGAGATGAAGTCTACTGGTGAGATTATGGGGTCTGATACAACTCTTGAAAAAGCACTTTATAAGGCTTTTGAAGCAAGTTATCAGCACCTAACCGAGTTTGGTAATGTTGTATTTACCATCGCGGATGAAGACAAGGAAGAAGCACTTGGTCTTGCTCAACGATTCCATGAATTGGGGTATGGCTTGCTGGCTACAGCAGGTACGGCGGCCTTTCTAGCTGAAAATGAACTATCAGTGACTCTTGTTGGTAAATTAGGCGATGACTCTTGCCAGGATATTCCTAGTCTTGTTCGGGCAGGTAAGGTTCAGGCGATTATCAATACGGTTGGTAAAAAACGTGTGGCCGACGGCGACGGGCAAGTGATTCGAAGCTCTGCCATTGAAGGAGGAATTCCCCTCTTTACGGCCCTCGATACAGCAGAAGCCATGGTCAAAGTGCTGGAGAGCCGTAGCTTCATGACACAGGCTATATAGAAGATACTATCAGGATGAGCTTTGAGTTCGTCCTGATTTTTTGATATACTGAAGAGTATGAAAATGATTGTAACAACTAGTCTTGGGATGGATGAGGGGCTGGTCTATAGGGCTAGACGAATTGCCAGTGAACTGGGAATTGAATACAAGGAAAGAAAGAAGCAGTCGGTTGGAAAAATGTTGGGTACCTACGAGGCTGTCTTGGTTCTTTATAAGGATAAATTGATACTAGAGCAGAGGGGCGGGCAGGTTTTATTTTTCCATCCAGATACTGCCATGTTGCGGATTAAGTCTGGAAGAGATCCGCTTTTAGGATTGCTTGGAAAAGAAAAACAATCAATAATAGACTGTACTATGGGCTTGGGATCTGATAGTATTGTGTTAGCAAGTGCTGGTCATCGGGTGACAGCCTTGGAAAGTTCTAAGCTAGTGCACTTTATTGTGAGTCGAGGTTTACAGGATTTTGATAGTGGACTGCAAGAGGTCAATCGAGCCATGAAATCTATCCAGACAATTTGGACAGATAGTTTGACTTATTTGAAAGAGCAAATAGATAAGTCTGTTGATGTCATTTACTTTGATCCCATGTTTTCAGAAGAAATCAAGGAATCACAAAATCTTTCTGGTTTGGCTGGTTTGGCTGACAGAAGTCGTTTAACGGAGGAAATTGTATCTGAGGCTAAACGAGTAGCTAGGAAGAAATTGATTATAAAGGCTCATTTTCGAGATCAGGTCTTTGAAGAATTTGGCTTTAAACGTCATGTCAGACCTAATCAAAAATTTCACTACGGAGAAATTATTTTGGAGGAGGAAGTATGAAAATCATCGTAACAGGCTTTGATCCCTTTGGTGGCGAATCTATTAACCCAGCCTTGGAAACAATCAAATCTCTACCTAAGACCATTGCTGGTGCAGAGATTATTCTTGTAGAGATTCCGACTGTTTTTGACAAGGCTGCGGATGTTTTAGAGGAGAAAATGGCAGAGCATTTACCTGATGCGGTACTGTGTATTGGTCAGGCTGGTGGGCGAGTTGATTTAACTCCTGAGCGTATAGCCATTAACCAAGATGATGCACGCATTCCAGACAATGAAGGGCAACAGCCGATTGATAGAACGATTCGAGAAGATGGTCAGCCTGCTTATTTCTCCACCTTACCCATCAAAGCAATGGTTGAAGCTATTCATAAGATTGGGCTTCCAGCTTCTGTTTCTAATACTGCTGGGACCTTTGTCTGCAATCATCTCATGTATCAAGCTCTTTACTTGGCGGAGAAACAATTTCCAAAGACTAAGGCCGGTTTTCTCCATATTCCCTTCTTGCCAGAGCAGGTTGTCGACAAGCCAGGACTGGCTTCCATGTCTTTGAACGATATTGTAAGAGGAGTTGAAGTAGCCATAGGAGCAATCGTTGAATATAGGGATAAAGAGGATATAAAAAAGGGTGGTGGTAGTACACACTAATGAAAAATATTATGGAAGCAAGAAAACGTGTAGAGGAAATGGAAAAAATATTTAACAGGCATCTAGAGCTGAACAAGTCCCTTTCCGATAGTGTGACCCAACTCAATCAGGAACAATCGACTTATTTACAGTTATTAGATTATTACCAGAGCCAGATCTATATGGAAGATCTTGATTTATCTAATAAGGGGGATTTCAATGGTATTCCTTGCGGAGTATTGAGTGAAGATGGAGTCTATAATTTACTGTTTGACCGTATAAATCTAGCAAGTCAACTGAGAGAACTAGCAGATATGCTCGAGCAATAAATTTTTTTAAAACCTGTCAAGTTTTTTTCTTGACACCCTGTTAAAGTGTGGTATAATAGAACATGTGCTAAATAGCTCTGCTATTTCACCAAATAAAAATACAAAGAAAAGAGAACATTTAAAAATGGCAGTAAAAATCCGTTTGACTCGTATGGGTTCTAAAAAGAAACCTTTCTACCGTATCAACGTTGCAGACTCACGTGCACCACGTGATGGTCGTTTCATCGAAACTGTTGGTACTTACAACCCACTTTTGGCTGAAAACTCAGTAACTCTTAAAGAAGAGCGTGTACTTGAGTGGTTGGCAAAAGGTGCACAACCATCTGATACAGTTCGTAGCCTTCTTTCAAACGCTGGCGTATTGAAGAAATTCCACGAACAAAAATTCTCTAAATAAGAACAGTAAGCGAGAACACTTATGGACATGATTGAAAATCTCATTATTGCGATTGTGAAACCTTTGATTTCACAGCCTGATAGCTTGACAATAAAAATTGTTGATACACCTGAATTCTTGGAATATCATTTGGATTTGGATCAATCTGATATTGGACGTATCATTGGTAGAAAAGGACGCACAATTTCTGCAATCAGAACGATTGTCTATTCTGTTCCAACAAGTGATAAAAAAGTTCGTTTAGTGATCGACGAGAAAGAATAGAAAGTCACCGTTTGGTGGCTTTTAACTTTACAGAAGGGGTTATACCCCTTTTTAACATATAGAAAGGGAGATAAGATGAATCTGATTTGGACCTACTTAAAAAAATATCCTAAGTGGATTGCCTTGGACTTGTTGGGGGCCTTCTTGTTTGTAGTGGTCAATTTGGGCTTGCCGACTTTTTTGGCTAGGATGATTGACCAAGGAATTACAAAGAACGATGTTAGTCAGCTCTATTTCTGGGCGGGAATGATGGGCTTGATCGTCTTGCTTGGAATTGTTGGACGAATAACGCTTGCCTATGCGGCTGGACAGTTGACGACCAATATCGTAAAAGATATTCGAAATGATTTGTACGAGAAAATTCAGGACTACTCTCATCATGAATATGAGCAGATTGGTGTTTCTTCTCTAGTTGCTCGTATGACCAATGATGCTTTTGTCTTGATGCAGTTTGCGGAGATGGTATTGAAGCTGGGAATTATCACTCCCTTGATGATGATTGCCTCTGTCATCATGACCTTGGTAACTAGTCCAAGTCTGGCTTGGACAGTCGCAGTAGCTATGCCGTTTCTTGTTATCGTTATTTTCTATGTGGCAACTAAGACCCGTCCCCTATCTGAAACACAGCAAAAACGCTTGGATACGATCAACCAATATGTTCGTGAAAATCTCATGGGCTTACGTGTCATTCGTGCCTTTACTCGTGAGGAGTTTCAAGAGGAGCGCTTTGAGTCGGTCAATGAGGAATATACCGATATTTCCAAAAAACTCTTTAATCTGACTGGTTTGACAGAGCCTCTTTTTGTGCAGATTATCATTGCCATGATTGTGGCCATTGTCTGGTTTGCTTTGGAACCCTTGAAAACAGGCAGTCTGCAAATCGGTGATTTGGTAGCCTTTATAGAATATAGTTTCCATGCGCTTTTCTCATTCTTGCTCTTTGCCAACTTGTTTAACATGTATCCACGGATGTCGGTATCGAGCCAACGGATTCAGGAAGTCTTGGATATGCCCATTTCCATTTCTAAGAATGAAGAAGGGATTACTGAAACAGACACTCGTGGTTATTTGGAATTTGAAAATGTAACTTTTGCCTATCCTGGTGAAACGGAATCGCCTGTTCTCCACAATATTTCATTTAAGGCTAAGCCTGGTGAAACCATTGCCTTTATTGGTTCAACAGGTTCTGGCAAGTCTTCCTTGGTCAACTTGATTCCACGTTTCTATGATGTGACACTTGGTCGTATCTTGGTGGACGGTGTGGACGTCAGACGCTACAATCTAAAGGCACTCCGCAGCAAGATTGGCTTTATTCCGCAGAAAGCTCTGCTATTTACCGGAACAATCGCAGAAAACCTCAAGTACGGTAAGATGGATGCTAGTCTTGCTGAACTTCATGATGCGACGGATGTGGCTCAGGCTAAGGAGTTTATCGAGAGTAAGGAAGAAAAATTCGACACCCATCTAGCAGAAGGCGGAAGCAACCTGTCAGGCGGGCAAAAGCAACGTTTGTCCATTGCGCGTGCCATTGTCAAACAGCCAGACATTTACATTTTTGATGATTCCTTCTCAGCCTTGGATTATAAGACGGATGCCATTTTGAGAGCTCGTTTGAAGGAAGTAACGGAAAATGCGACGGTGCTGATTGTTGCCCAACGTGTCGGAACCATTATGGATGCTGACCAGATTATCGTGCTGAACGAAGGTGAAATTGTCGGTCGTGGCACCCACAATGAATTGATGGAAAGCAATGAGATTTACCGAGAAATTGCCAACTCTCAGCTTAACCGTCAATCGCTAACAGAAGAATAGGAGGAATTATGAAGAATAGATCAGTATTTACCCGTGTTTGGGACTATTTGCGTCGTTACAAATCTTCTGTATTTTTAGCTGTTTTTCTAAAGACCATCAGTGCAGTTATGAATGCCTTGGAACCCTTTGTATTGGGGCTTATCATCACAGAATTGACCAAGAATCTGTTGGATATGGCAAATGGAGTAGACGGAGCGCAGATTAACTATTCCTACATTGCCATCATGCTTGCGCTCTATGCACTTCGTGCCCTTATGTATGAAATCGGCGCCTATGGTTCTACCTATTTCATGACTAAGGCGGTACAGGGAGCAACCAAGGAACTGCGGCAGGATTTGAGTCACAAGATTAACAAGATTCCTGTTTCTTATTTTGACAAGCACCAGTATGGTGATTTGCTAGGTCGTTTTACAAGCGATGTGGAGACTGTGTCGAATGCTCTGCAACAAAGTTTTCTCCAGCTAGTCAATGCCGTTCTGACTCTCTCTCTAGCCATTTTCATGTGTTTCTGGTTGGATGTATCCCTAGCACTCGTAGTCGTAACCTTGGTTCCAGTGACCTATTTTGGTTCCAAGTTTGTCATGGGCAAATCCCAGCCTTATTTCAAGCAACAGGCTGATGCCCTAGGTCGATTGAACGGCTTTGTCCAAGAAAATCTGACAGGTTTTAACGTTCTCAAACTCTACGGCCGTGAAGAAATTTCTACAGAAGAATTTCGCCAGATTACCGCAGATTTGCAGGAAGTTGGTTTCAAGGCTAGTTTTATGTCTGGTTTGCTCATGCCCCTGGTACACGGCTTATCGAACATTGCCTATGTAGTCGTGGCCTTACTTGCTGGTCTGAAAGTTCTTGCAGGTACATTGACGGTTGGTAATATGCAGGCCTTCGTCCAATACGTCTGGCAGATTTCTCAGCCAGTCCAAACCTTGACCCAGTTGGCACCCCAGTTGCAGTCTGCTAAATCTTCCCTTGAACGCATCTTTTCAGTCTTAGATGAGCTTGACGAAGAAGACGCCAATGCGCTAGAGTTGACAGCTGGTTTGACCGGACAAGTCAGCTTTGAACAGGTCGAATTCGGCTATTCAGAAGACAAGCCGCTTATCCGAAACTTTAATCTTGATGTTAAGCCAGGTGAAATGGTGGCTATCGTTGGACCAACAGGGGCTGGTAAGACAACCCTCATCAACCTTCTCATGCGTTTCTATGATGTCACATCCGGTGCTATCAAGGTGGATGGTCAGGATATTAGAAAGATTTCTCGTCAATCCTACCGTAGTCAATTTGGTATGGTCTTGCAGGATGCTTGGCTCTACGAAGGGACCATCAAGGAAAACCTGCGTTTTGGACGTCTGGATGCGACGGATGAGGAAATTGTGGAGGCTGCCAAAGCAGCCAACGTTGACCACTTTATCCGTACCCTGCCTGGCGGTTATAATATGGAAATGAACCAGGAATCCAGCAATATTTCCCAAGGTCAGAAACAGCTTTTGACTATTGCGCGTGCCTTGTTGGCGGATCCTGCCATTCTTATCCTTGATGAAGCGACTTCTTCAGTTGATACTCGTTTGGAACTCTTGATTCAAAAGGCCATGAAACGGTTGATGAAAGGGCGGACAAGTTTCGTCATCGCCCATCGCTTATCTACCATTCAGGAAGCTGATAAGATTTTGGTCTTGAAAGATGGACAGATTATCGAACAAGGTAACCACGAAAGTCTTTTGGCTGACAAAGGTTTCTATTATAATCTGTATCAAAGTCAGTTTAGTGAATCTAAATAAAAAACGAACTCCCCAGTCAGTGACAGGGAGTTTTCTCATATACATGTTTGTGAAAATTAATAGGAAATTTCTGATAATAGTCCCTCAGCGGTAGTGGTTGGGAGGATGCGAACACGATTGAGAGTCAGTAATCCGTCACTAGCAGAAGCTAAGCCGTTGTTAGTAGTCACACCAAGTTTGTAGCCAGCTTGTTCTGTCAATGCCACGGTATCTGCTGAGTATCGTCCACCAGGGTAGGCGATAGCGATGGTTTCCTGATTTAATTGGCTGTCAAGATAGGCTTTAGAGGAAGTAAGTTCATTTGTTTGATCCTCAATAGAACTATACTCTAAATCAGGATGGTTGACGGTATGCCCTTGGAAGGAGAGCCCTACGGTCTGCATTTCCTTGATTTGATCAAGAGTAAGGTGCCCTGCTTGTCCATATTCAGTAAACCCTGTAATGACATTGTTGGTTGCCTTCATTTGATATTGCTTAAGCAATGGGTAGGCATAACTATAAAAATCCCAGAGGCTATCGTCAAAGGTTAGCCAGACAACCTTTTTGCCAGCAGGAAGGACATTTTCTGTCAATACCTTATAAGCCTCTTCAGGTGATAAAGTATAGTAACCTGCATCTTGCAATGCTTTTAGATGACTTTCGAAAGTCGTTGGATCTACGATAAGATTCGCATTAGCTTCTTCCTCGGGAGCCATTACGTGAATGGCATGATACATGAGGATTGGAAGTTTGATAGGTTCAGTTTGCTGTTCCCAAATGATTTCTGTTTTTACTTCACTACTTTCTGAAGTCATAACACTCGAACTGGCTGTTGTCTCTACCGTTGAAGCTTTGGAATCACTTTGCTGCTTAGATGGCTGTTTTAGAAAGATTAGAAAAATAGATAGTAGAGTCACTACTAATAATGCGATACCAAGTAGCATTGGCACAAGTTGTTTCTTTTGTGTGCAGCTTCGACGGGCTCTTCTTGAATGTTTCATTATCTTATCTCCATAATCATATATTAAAACAATTATATCAAATTTTTTGCCAAATAGTCAGAATATTTGTTATAATGGGAGAAATACATTTTAAAGGAGAGCACATGGTAGTTAAGATAGGATTATTAGGATTTGGAACCGTTGCGAGTGGTGTGCCATTTTTATTAGAAGAAAACCAGGAAAAAATAGAGAAAGCCGCGCATGATAGTATTGAAGTTGCTAAGGTTTTGGTCAAGGATGAAGCAGAAAAAGACCGTCTCTTGGCTGCAGGTCATGACTATCATTTTGTAACAAATATTGATGACATTTTGGCTGACGAAAACATCGCCATTGTAGTTGAGCTGATGGGACGTATTGAGCCAGCAAAAACATTTATTACACGTGCCTTGGAAGCAGGCAAGCATATTGTAACAGCCAATAAGGATTTACTTGCTGTTCATGGTAGCGAATTGCGTGCCTTGGCTGAAGAGAAAGGTCTTGCGCTTTATTATGAAGCTGCAGTTGCAGGTGGTATTCCAATCTTGCGTACCTTGGTCAACTCTTTGGCTGCTGATAAGGTAACTCGTATCCTCGGTGTATTGAATGGTACTTCAAACTTCATGTTGACTAAGATGGTTGATGAAGGCTGGACTTACGAAAAAGCTCTTCAAACAGCGCAGGAACTTGGCTATGCAGAATCTGACCCAACAAATGACGTTGAGGGGATTGATGCGGCTTACAAGGCTGTTATCCTCAGTCAATTTGCTTTCGGTATGACAGTTGATTTTGAACACGTAGCACACAAGGGTATTTCAAATATCACGCCAGAAGATGTAGCAGTGGCACAAGAGTTGGGCTATGTCATCAAACTTGTGGGTGATATTCAAGAAACCACCTCTGGTATTGCTGCCGAAGTATCTCCAACCTTCCTACCGAAAAATCATCCACTTGCAAGCGTGAATGGTGTGATGAATGCTGTATTTGTCGAATCTATCGGCATCGGCCAGTCTATGTACTATGGACCGGGCGCTGGGCAAAAACCGACTGCAACAAGTGTTATGGCTGACATTATTCGTATCGTTCGTCGCTTGAAAGACAATACTATCGGTAAAGCTTTTAATGAATATAGCCGCCCACTTCAATTGGCAGCCCCAAGCGATGTGAAGAGCGAATATTATTTCTCAATTGATGCGCCTGATAAAAATGTAAAAATGCTTCGTTTAGCAGAATTTTTCAATTCTGAAGAAATTTCCTTCAAGCAAATTCTGCAACAAGCTGCAGATGGAGAAACAGCCCGCCTAGTGATTGTGACCCATGAAATGAGTAAGACTCAGTTGGAAAATGTAACAGACAAATTGAGCAAAGAAACAGACTTTACTGTCTTAAATACCTTTAAAGTACTGGGAGAATAAGCAATGAAAATTATTATTCCAGCAACTTCAGCTAATATCGGTCCAGGATTTGATTCAGTAGGTGTTGCCCTTTCGAAATATCTAACGATTGAAGTGTTTGAAGAGACTGATGAATGGGTGATTGAGCACAATCTTGAACATGTTCCATCAGACAAGAACAATCTTTTGATCAAGACAGCTTTAAAGATTGAAAAAGGATTGCAGCCGCATCGTATCAGAATGATTAGCGATATTCCCTTGGCACGTGGTTTGGGTTCATCCAGTTCCGTTATCGTAGCTGGTATTGAATTGGCTAATCAATTAGCAGGTTTGAATATGACAGCGGATGAAAAATTGCTCAAAGCTACAGAAATTGAAGGACATCCTGATAATGTAGCCCCAGCGATTTTTGGTAATTTAGTCATCTCTAGCTATGTTAATAAGAAAGTACAGGCAGTTGTAACAGAATTCCCAGAAGCAAGTTTTGTCGCCTTTATTCCAAACTACCCACTGCGTACGGTTGAAAGCCGAGGTGTACTACCTTCTCAGATGGGGTACAAGAAAGCAGTGGCTGCTAGTGCCATTGCAAACGTTGCTGTTGCCAGTTTGATGGCAGGTGATCTGGAAAAAGCTGGGAGAGCAATTCAGTCAGACATGTTCCATGAACCGTTCCGTCAGCTACTTGTCAAGGAGTTTTGTCCAATCAAGCAAACTGCACAGGAGTTGGGAGCCTATGCAACCTACTTATCAGGTGCCGGTCCAACAGTGATGGTATTAGCGCCCAAAGATAGGGAGGACGCTATTGTTCTTGCATTAGAGGAACTAAATCTAGACGGAACTGTCCACCGCCTTCAAGTTGATACCAAGGGGATTGCTATTGTATAGATAGTGAGAATCTATCATTTGCAAAACTAAAAATGTTTATTTTATTGGAGTTCGCCATCGCAACTATATGCGGTAGGAAGGGAACTCCTTTTTTTGTGCATTCCATTCTCCATTTCAAAATATTGGGGCAAATTAATTTGGCTTGTGAAAGTATTTTTGTTGAATTTTATTCGTTTTCTCCTGTAATTTTTGGTATAATAAATCCTGTATATCTTAAATTGAAATGAGAAGGTTATGAAAGATAAAATTAGGCTTGAATTAGAAGGCATCGATATTCGATTCGATGAGCCTTTAAAAGAATATACCTATACAAAAGTAGGAGGAGCTGTTGATTATCTAGCTTTTCCGCGGAATCGTTACGAGATTGTTCGTATAGTAGAATTTGCTAAACGCGAAGGTATTCCATGGCAAGTATTAGGAAATTCAAGTAATATCATTGTCCGAGATGGCGGTATTCGTGGTTTTGTTATCCGTATGGATAAACTTAACTCCGTCACTGTATCAGGATACACCATTGAAGCGGAAGCAGGTGCCAATCTGATTGAAACGACAAAAGTCGCACTTTTCCATTCTTTATCAGGATTTGAATTTGCTTGTGGTATTCCGGGAAGCATTGGTGGTGCTGTCTATATGAATGCAGGTGCTTACGGAGGTGAAGTAGCACACATTCTAGTTTCAGCGCAGATTTTGACTCCAGCAGGTTATGTCGAAACATTGGACAATCGTGAGTTACGATTTGGCTACCGTTCTTCTATCTTGCAGGAAAACGGTGCGATTGTTTTGTCTGCAAAATTTGCCCTCAAGCCAGGAAATCATACGGTTATTCAACAAGAAATGGCTCGTTTGACACATTTACGCGAGCTCAAGCAACCTTTGGAATATCCATCTTGTGGTTCAGTCTTCAAACGTCCACTTGGTCACTTCGCAGGACAGTTGATTATGGATGCAGGTTTAAAAGGTTATCGAATTGGTGGAGTCGAAGTTTCTGAAAAACACGCTGGCTTTATGGTCAATATAGAAAATGGTACAGCAACTGATTACGAAAATTTGATTGCCCATGTGATTGAAGTCGTTGAAAAATCTTCAGGAATTACTCTGGAGAGAGAGGTTCGTATTATCGGCGATCCTGCTGATACACTCTAGCCATCAGGCTCTTACAAAAAAGAAGGAATTTATGAGAATTGAAAAAGCCAATTATTGAATTTAAGAACGTTTCAAAAGTATTTGAAGACAGTGGAACAACTGTATTAAAGGATATTAGTTTTGAATTGGAAGAGGGGAAATTTTATACCCTTTTAGGAGCTTCTGGTTCAGGTAAATCAACGATTTTGAACATTATTGCTGGTTTATTGGATGCGAGTTCAGGTGATATTTATCTGGACGGTCAACGGATTAATGATGTTCCAACAAATAAACGGGATATCCATACTGTTTTCCAGTCCTATGCCCTTTTCCCACATATGACTGTCTTTGAAAATGTGGCTTTTCCTCTTAAATTACGAAAGGTTGACAAGGCTGAAATCGAACGCCGTGTGACAGAAGCCTTACAAATGGTCCGACTTTCTGGTTATGAAAATCGTTCCATTCAGAAATTGTCTGGTGGTCAACGCCAGCGGGTTGCTATTGCACGTGCGATTATCAACCAGCCTCGTGTTGTCTTGCTAGATGAACCACTTTCTGCCCTGGACTTGAAACTAAGAACAGAAATGCAGTACGAACTGCGTGAATTGCAACAACGTCTAGGAATTACCTTCGTCTTCGTTACCCATGACCAAGAAGAAGCTCTGGCCATGAGTGACTGGATTTTTGTCATGAATGAAGGTGAGATTGTCCAGTCTGGGACGCCAGTGGACATTTACGACGAGCCAATCAACCATTTTGTTGCTACCTTCATCGGTGAATCCAATATCCTTCCAGGCCGCATGATAGAAGACTACTTGGTTGAGTTTAACGGCAAACGCTTTGAAGCTGTCGATGGCGGTATGCGACCAAACGAAGAAGTTGAAGTTGTTATCCGTCCAGAAGATTTGCAGATTACCTTACCTGAAGAAGGCAAATTGCAGGTAAAAGTGGATACACAGCTCTTCCGTGGTGTTCACTACGAAATCATCGCCTATGACGACCTTGGTAATGAGTGGATGATTCACTCAACTCGTAAGGCCATTGTCGGAGAAGTGATTGGACTAAGCTTTGAGCCAGAAGATATTCATATCATGCGTCTCAATGAAACAGAGGAAGAATTCGATGCTCGTATCGAAGAATATGTGGAAGTGGAAGAAGTAGAAGATGGCTTGATTAACGCCATCGAGGAGGAACGCAATGAAGAAAACCTCTAGGCTTTTTGCAATTCCCTATGCCCTATGGGTCTTTCTCTTTGTACTCGCTCCAGTTGCCTTGATTATCTTCAAATCTTTCTTTGATATTCATGGCAATTTCACTTTGGCCAACTACCAGACCTATTTTAACTCGCCAAATATGACCTATCTGCGAATGAGTTTTAACTCTATTTTTTACGCAGGTATTATTACTCTAGTCACACTTTTGGTTTCCTACCCAACAGCCTATTTCTTGACCAAGCTCAAGCATAGACAACTCTGGCTCATGTTGATTATCTTGCCAACCTGGGTTAATCTTTTGCTGAAAGCCTATGCCTTTATCGGTATTTTTGGGCAACACGGCTCTATCAACCAGTTCCTAGAATTTATTGGTCTAGGAGCTCAGCAAATTCTTTTCACAGATTTCTCTTTTATTGCAGTTGCAGCCTATATCGAGATTCCGTTTATGATTTTGCCGATCTTTAACGCCTTGGATGATTTGGATAAAAACCTAATCAATGCCAGTCGTGATTTGGGGGCAACTCCTTGGCAGACCTTTACAAAAGTTATTTTTCCTCTTTCCATGAACGGCGTTCGTTCAGGTGTTCAAGCGGTTTTTATTCCGAGTTTGAGCCTCTTTATGTTGACCCGTTTGATTGGCGGTAACCGAGTCATTACACTGGGAACAGCTATCGAACAACATTTCCTCACAACACAAAACTGGGGAATGGGTTCAACCATTGGTGTGGTCTTGATTTTGGCCATGCTCTTGATTATGTGGATGACGAAAGAGAGGAAGAAATAATGAAGAAATTTGCAAATATCTACTTAACAGTTGCCTTTCTCCTTCTCTACTTACCGATTTTCTATCTCATTTTTTATGCCTTTAATGAAGGCGGAGATATGAATGGCTTTACAGGCTTTACCTTGGAACATTTTTCTTCCATGCTCAGTGATAGCCGTCTCATGCTCATCTTAGCTCAAACCTTCCTATTAGCTTTTTTGAGTTCTTTGATTGCGACCCTTATCGGAACTTTCGGCGCCATCTATATCTATCAGGCAAAACCTCGTTTTCAAAATGCACTCTTGTCTGTCAATAATATCTTGATGGTAGCACCGGACGTCATGATTGGGGCGAGTTTCCTAATTCTCTTTACCATGATTGGTTTCCAGCTTGGCTTTGTCTCAGTATTGCTCAGTCATATTGCCTTTTCTATTCCAATCGTAGTATTGATGGTCTTGCCACGGCTGAAAGAGATGAACGCGGATATGATTTCAGCAGCTTATGATTTGGGGGCAACTCAACCACAAATGCTGAAAGAAATCATGTTGCCATACCTAACACCAGCCATCATTGCAGGCTACTTCATGGCCTTTACCTATTCCTTGGATGACTTTGCCGTGACCTTCTTTGTAACAGGGAATGGCTACTCAAACCTTTCGGTTGAAATCTACTCGCGGGCTCGTCAAGGGATTTCTCTAGAAATCAATGCCTTGTCAACCCTAGTTTTCCTTTTCTCTATCTTATTGGTAGTGGGTTATTATTTCATCTCGCGTGAAAAGGAGGCCAACTAATGAAACGATTGTATTCATTTTTTGTAGGAATTATAGCTATTGTCCTAGTTTTATGGGGAATTAGTTATAAGTTAGAAGCTGATTCAACCCAGGGGACAACTGATAAACTTGTCATCTATAACTGGGGCGATTATATTGACCCAGAATTACTCGCAGAATTCACTGCTGAAACAGGTATTCAGGTAGATTATCAGACCTTTGACTCCAACGAATCCATGTACACAAAGATTAAGCAGGGTGGAACAACCTACGATTTGACAATCCCATCTGAGTACATGATTTCTAAGATGACAGAAGAAAATATGTTAATCAAGCTAGATAAATCTAAGATTGAAGGGATAGAAAATATCGATCCACGATTTATGGGACTTAGCTTTGACAAGAATAATGATTATTCTATTCCATATTTCTGGGGAACCTTAGGTATTGTTTACAATGAAACCATGGTAGAAAATCCTCCTCAGGAATGGGAAGACTTGTGGTCAGAGGAGTACCGTGACAATATCATGTTAATTGATGGTGTGCGTGAAGTCATGGGCTTTGGTCTACAATCACTGGGCTATAGTCTCAATTCCAACAATCCTACCGAGATTGAAAAGGCAGCCGAACATCTTTATAATTTAACTCCAAATGTCAAAGCAATTGTTGCTGATGAGATAAAAGGTTATATGATACAAGATGCGGCAGCAATTGCTGTTTCGTTCTCAGGTGAGGCGAGTGAAATGTTAGATGGAAATGAAAATCTGCGCTATGTTGTACCATCAAAAGGTTCTAACCTTTGGTTCGATAACATGGTCATTCCAAAAACAGCAAAAAATATTGATGGAGCTTACGCCTTTATGAGTTTTATGCTTCGTCCTGAAAATGCGCTTCGCAATGCAGAATATGTTGGTTATTCAACACCAATTCCTGCAGCCAAGGCTATGCTGGATGAGGAGACTCAGAACGACGAATCCTTCTATCCTTCAGAAGAAACGATGAAGAAGATGGAAGTTTATGATAATCTTGGACCAGAGATGCTTGGAATGTATAATGACCTCTATCTCCAATTCAAGATGTATCGGAAATAGTCTGATTGGACAGGTAGCAATGTAAATAAAAGAATGGGAGTGAGGTTCTTTACTAAGTACTTATTGCTCCCATTTTTTGGTCATACATACTATAGAAAGGAAGGGAAATCCCAATGGAAAATCACCGGAAAGAAGTTAGTTTTATTTCTCAATCAATCCTCTATTCGGTTCTGCGTGGTAGTTTAGTTGGCATTGTCGCTGGTTTAGTGGTCGTTGCATTTCGCTTAGCCATTGAAAAACTATTTTCTGTCTTTACGCACCTCTATTCTCTGGCAACAGACAATGTAATCTATTTACTTCTTATTGGAGGGCTTTATCTGGTCATAGCTTTACTTGTTGGCAAGTTGATCAAAGACGAGCCAAATGCAAAAGGTTCTGGTATACCTCAGGTAGAGGCAGAACTAAAAGGAATTATGGATTTAAACTGGTGGTCAGTACTTTGGAAAAAATTTATCGGCGGTGTTTTATCCATTGCATCTGGCCTAATGCTGGGGCGTGAAGGTCCCAGCATTCAACTAGGAGCTGTAACGGCTAAAGGTGTATCAGTTCTTCTTAAATCCAGTGAAATGGAAAGAAGGAGTTTGATTGCTAGTGGCGCTGCGGCAGGTTTGGCAGCAGCTTTCAATGCACCAATAGCAGGCCTTTTATTTGTTGTGGAGGAAGTCTATCATCAGTTTTCACGTCTGGTATGGGTCTCAGCCCTGGCAGCCAGTATCACTGCGAACTTTATTTCCTTACATGTTTTTGGATTAATACCTGTTTTGCATATGCCGAAGGACTTACAGTTACTATCTCTTGACCAATATTGGATTTATATCTTACTTGGAGTTTTCCTTGGACTTGCTGGATATGTGTATGAAGTTGTTATCCTCAATATACAAGGTTTCTATACCCTCCTCTCAAAAATCATTCCTCTCCCAGTTCCATACTACAGTGTATTTGCCTTTTTGTTCATTATACCGATTGGTTATTTTTTCCCAAACCTGTTGGGTGGCGGGCATCATTTGATTTTAGAGCTTCCATATTTGGAACAAGGACTACTGACATTGGCAATCCTGATTTTAATACGATTTGTCTGGAGCATGATTTCCTATGGTTCTGGTCTACCAGGGGGCATCTTTTTGCCCATATTAACCTTAGGAAGTCTCCTTGGGCTTTTTGTCGCACGGTTCTTCCTTGATATTGGTTTCATCAGTCAGGGCCAGATGCTATTGTTTATTGTATTGGGGATGGCAGGCTTTTTCGCAGCGATTTCCAAAGCACCTCTAACTGCTATTATTTTAGTTACTGAAATGGTAGGAAGTTTGAATCAATTGATGGTCATCGGGTTGGTGGCTTTGAGTTCCTATGTGATGATGGATCTTTTAGGTGGCGCGCCGGTCTATGAAGCAATGTTGGAAAAAATTCTGCCAGAAGAAGTAGAACAGCAAGAACATATGACCTTAATAGAGGTTGTTGTCAACGAAACATTGGATCAAATATTTGTAAGTGAGTTACGTTTGCCGGATTCATGCTTGATTACCAGTCAAATTCATCATGGTAAGTCAAGGATTGTGAAAGGAAATAGCCAACTTTCTATGGGTGATTCCTTGCTCGTTGCAGTTCCAATCTCTCAAATTCATGCCGTTCGTAGGATATTTGGGGGAGATTAGCATTTTTTTAGATTGTCTTAACAAAGAGATGAGGTAGAAAAGTCCCAATATTATACTGTTTTCGTTGTCTGGTCAACTTTCTCAATTCAGGAATAATTTCATCGGGAACGAAACTCCGAGGCAGCAGACCAATCCGTGTTAATTTAGCAATCCAGTGAGCATCCTTCTTGTCGGTTTTCTGACCTGGGATAGCCTTCATATGGGCTGATTGAGCAAGTATTAGCTCGAAGTCATCACATAGAGCATGCCAGACAGGTCGCCAATAGACACCTGTGCTTTCCATACCAACAGCTTCCACATGAAATTGACTGAGAAAATCGTGGTAAGCACGTAGACCTTTAGTCGTTGTATCAAATGTAGCTAAGTAACGCTTTGGACAAGTTGAGGGGAATACAAACGACAATATCGACTTGATCTACACATGATTATCTATGACAATTCCTTCCTTCTTAAAATTAGAGAGCCTATCTACTGAATTTTAGTTATATTCTTGAGTGTATATTGTGTAGGGTAGAGTAGTTTTGTCATCATAATTAACATCAATAATGCACCAACCACAGGGCCCTCATTAGGTATATAATCTTAGTGAGGGCTTTATGCTCATTTTCATTATTCTGTGGGTAAGGATGGAGCCATCATGGATGTCTTGCTCACTCCCTTTTTAGTGTGCATTATCTGTATCTATGGTTATAGATATTATTGATAGCTAGTTATAGTTTGAATAAATAACTGAATTTTCAGAATATACTTGCAATGCTGATAATTTTATGTTTTAATATATTTATTGGCTTTGCCAATAATAAAGGAGAAAAACTAGGAGGAAAAGTTATGAAAAAGAAAGAAACTTTCTCACTTCGGAAGTATAAAATTGGAACTGTGTCTGTTCTTTTGGGTGCAGTTTTTTTGTTTGCAGGTGCACCATCGGTAGCTGCAGATGAATTGACAAGCCTTGTAGAGACTAAGGTGGGAGCAACTGTTCCTGACGCAATCGTAAGAGAATCAGCCTCAAAAACTCCTGTAGTCGAGGAGTTAGTTGACACTTCTGTGGAGGCTACCCCAACTGATGTAACCACTACAGATAATGGAGAGGGAAGAACTGTTTTTGAAAATGTCACAAATGCAGAGACAGAAGCAACTCAACCAGCTGTAGAAACTCCAGCTGCTTCAGAGGAAAAAGTAGAAGAAGAGGAGAAGCTTTCCGTAGCAGATGAGACTACTGCTATTACTAATCAGGAAGAAGCGAAACCACAAAACATTGATAGTAATACGATCATTACAGTACCTAAAGTTTGGGACAGTGGTTACAAAGGCGAAGGAACAGTAGTTGCAATCATAGACTCCGGTCTTGACGTTGACCACGACGTATTGCGTATTTCAAACCTCTCAACTGCGAAATATAAATCAGAAAAAGAGATAGAAGCAGCTAAAAAGGCAGCAGGAATTACCTACGGTGAATGGTTTAACGATAAGGTTGTATTTGGTTATAACTATGTCGATGTGAATACTGTCTTGAAAGAAGAAGATAAACGTTCACACGGTATGCACGTGACAAGCATTGCCACAGGAAATCCGACGCAACCAGTTGCTGGACAATTAATGTATGGTGTAGCTCCTGAAGCGCAAGTCATGTTTATGCGCGTATTCTCAGATCTCAAAGCTACAACAGGCGCAGCATTGTACGTAAAGGCGATTGAAGATGCTGTAAAATTGGGTGCCGATAGCATCAACCTCAGCTTGGGAGGAGCTAACGGCTCTGTTGTTAACATGAATGAAAATGTGACTGCAGCAATCGAGGCTGCTCGTCGTGCAGGTGTTTCTGTTGTTATTGCCGCTGGTAATGATGGAACATTTGGTTCAGGTCATTCTAATCCGTCAGCCGATTATCCAGATTATGGCTTGGTCGGAGCTCCTTCAACAGCTCGCGATGCAATTTCTGTCGCTTCTTACAATAACACAACGGTTGGCAGTAAAGTAATTAATATCATTGGCTTAGAAAATAATGCTGATTTGAACTACGGAAAGAGTTCGTTCGATAATCCAGAGAAAAGTCCTGTACCATTTGAAGTTGGAAAGGAATATGAATATGTCTATGCAGGAATCGGTCAGGCTTCGGATTTTGATGGTTTAAATTTGACTGGAAAACTTGCGCTCATTAAACGAGGAACCATCAGTTTCTCAGAAAAAATAGCCAATGCAACAGCCGCAGGGGCAGTAGGGGTTGTTATTTTCAATAGCCGCCCAGGTGAAGCCAATGTGAGCATGCAACTGGATGATACAGCTACCGCAATTCCATCTATCTTCATTCCATTGGAATTCGGTGAAGCTTTGGCGGCTAAGCCATATAAGATTGCGTTCAATAATGAAACAGACATTCGTCCTAACCCCAAAGCAGGTCTTCTTTCAGATTTTTCAAGTTGGGGCCTATCAGCAGATGGCGAACTAAAACCAGACTTAGCTGCTCCGGGTGGTGCTATTTATGCAGCGATTAATGATAATGACTATGCCAACATGCAGGGAACAAGTATGGCTTCTCCACATGTGGCGGGAGTAGCTGTATTAGTAAAACAATATTTACAGGAAACTTATCCAACTAAGTCTCCTCAAGAAATCGAAGCATTAGTAAAACACTTGCTTATGTCTACCGCAAAAGCTCATGTGAACAAAGATACGAATGCCTACACTTCACCACGTCAACAAGGTGCGGGTATTATTGATACTGCGGCAGCTATTTCTACAGGTTTATATTTGACTGGCGAAGATGGGTATGGCAGCATTACCTTGGGAAATGTTGAGGATACATTCAGCTTTACGGTCACACTTCATAACATTACAAACGAAGATAAGACTTTAAACTACTCAACACAGTTAACAACGGATACTGTTCAAAACGGATTGATTACCTTGGCTCCGCGTTTATTAACAGAGATTCCTGGCGGTAAGGTGACTGTGAAAGCTAATTCAAGTACAACTGTTACAATTTCTGTAGATGCATCAAGTTTTACTGAAGAATTGACAGGATTGATGAAAAACGGTTACTATCTTGAAGGTTTTGTTCGATTTACAGATGTAGCCGATGGTGGTGATATTGTCAGCATTCCATACGTTGGTTTCCGTGGGGAATTCCAAAATCTAGCCGTTCTAGAAAAGCCGATTTACAATCTTATTGCTGATGGTAAAGGGGGCTTCTACTTTGAACCTGTTGTAGCACAGCCAGATACGGTTGATATTAGCCATCACTACACAGGTCTCGTGACAGGAAGTAAAGAGTTAATCTATTCTACAAATAAGCGTTCTGACTTTGCACTCAAGACCCTCGGAACATTTAAAAACAAAGCAGGGTATTTTGTTTTAGAGCTCGATGAATCTGGTAAGCCTCACTTAGCTATCTCACCAAATGGGGATGAGAACCAAGATTTTCTTGCCTTCAAAGGTGTATTCTTAAGAAATTATACTAATTTAGTCGCAAGTGTCTATGCCGCAGATGATACTGAGCGCAGAAATCCACTTTGGGAAAGTCAACCACAGTCAGGCAATAAAAACTTCTATAGTGGCAATCCTAAAAATCCAAAATCAAGCATTGTTTACCCTACTGAATGGAATGGAACAGACAGTGAGGGGAATGCTTTAGCAGATGGTAAATATCAATATATTTTGACCTACTCATCTGAAGTTCCAGGTGCAGTAGTACAAACTATGATTTTCGATGTTATCATTGATAGACAATCACCAGTTATTACGACCGCAACCTATGATGAAACAAACTTTACATTTAACCCTCGCCCAGCCATTGAAAAAGGAGAGTCTGGTCTATATCGCGAGCAAGTATTCTATCTTGTAGCAGATGCAAGCGGTGTGACAACTATTCCTTCCTTATTAGAAAATGGTGATGTAACCGTTTCTGATAACAAGGTATTTGTGGCACAAAATGACGATGGTTCCTTCACATTGCCTCTTGATCTTGCAGATATTTCAAAATTCTACTACACAGTAGAGGATTATGCTGGTAACATCAGCTATGAAAAAGTAGAGAATCTGATCAGTATTGGCAATGAAAAAGGGTTGGTAACTGTCAATATTCTTGATAAAGACACAAATAGTCCTGTACCAATACTTTTCTCTTACTCAGTCACCGATGAAACAGGCAAGATTGTTGCAGAATTACCACGATATGCCGGCGATACTAGCGTTCTTAAGCTACCATTTGGTACCTACACCTTTGATTTATTCCTATATGATACAGAGTGGTCAAGCCTAGCAGGTGAAACAGAAGCAGTCGTGACGATTTCGGAAGAAAATAGCACTGCCGAGGTGAATTTCTATGTGACTTTGAAAGATAAGGCCAACTTGCTGGTAGATATTGATGCATTACTACCTTCTGGTTCAACCATCCAACTGGTAACTGCTGATGGCCAGACTATTCAGCTACCAAATGCTAAATATTCTAAGACTGATTATGGTAAATTTGTACCAGTTGGTACCTACACTATCCTTCCAACCCTCCCAGAAGGCTATGAATTTTTGGAAGAATTAGACGTAGCAGTACTAGCAAACCAGTCAAATGTTAAGAAATTAACCTTGATTAATAAAGTTGCTTTGAAAGAACTGATTGCTGAACTTGCAGGACTTGAAGAAACAGCGCGTTATTACAATGCTAGTCCAGAACTTCAAACTGCCTATGCTAAAGCATTAGAAGATGCCAATGCAATATATGCCAATAAACACAATCAGGCACAAGTAGATTCAGCAGTTGCCAGTCTTGTTGCGGCGAGAGAACAGCTAAACGGTCAGGTTACCGATAAGGAAAAACTAATTGCTGAAGTATCAAACTACACACCGACTCAGGCAAACTTTATTTATTACAATGCTGAAAATACCAAACAAATTGCCTATGATACAGCTGTTCGTTCAGCACAACTTGTATTGAACCAAGAGAATGTAACACAGGCAGTTGTCAACCAAGCGTTGGCTGACTTGTTAGCAGCGAAAGCCAACTTAGATGGTCAAAAGACTGATATTTCAGCCCTTCGTAGCGCAGTATCCGTTTCTTCCGTATTAAAAGCGACAGATGCTAAGTATCTCAATGCATCTGAGAACGTGAAACAAGCTTATGACCAGGCAGTTGAAGCAGCGAAAGCGATTCTAGCTGATGAATCTGCAAGCCAAGCAAGTGTCGATCAAGCTCTAGCTGTTCTGACAAGCACTCAGGCAGAACTGGATGGTGTTGCTACTTCAACAAATGATGCCAAAGAGCCAGCAAATACTGCCATTGACAAAAAAGATGAAGGCACTGTAACGCCTCCACCTATAGACTCAGAAAAAGTTGATGTACAGGCACCTCCTGTAAAAGATACTGGGAATTCAGGGCATGTACCGATAGGCCAGAAGCCAAACCCTCAACCAACTTTACCTCGTCCAGTCACTTTGCAAGCTAGTCTATCTAGCCCTAATCAAGAAAAACAGGTGACTCAACTACCAAATACTGGAGAAAATGATACGAAATACTATCTTGTTCTTGGTGTCATTATTGGGCTAGGGACTCTGTTAGTAAGCAAACGACGTCATAAGGAAGAAGTATAACCAACACTAGCTTTATCACAAGTTTGCTAAATAATAAAACCGCTTAATCATTGATTAGGCGGTTGTTTGTGTTTGAAATTGAAGCCATTGTCTTTTGGATGTTTCTTGAGACATCAGTTGGCTTTACAAGATAATAATCTTGAGCCAGTTGGTCGGCAATATAGGAGTGGAGGTAGGTTGCTACAAGGATTCTTTCATATAGTTGAACATGGGGAAATTGTACAGCAAATCCTGCAATCATACCTGCAAGAGTATCTCCCATACCTCCTGTTGCTTGGTAGGGACCACCAGCTCCTATTGGAGTGACTTGGTTTGGCTGGGTTTTTAGGATTTGAGTAGCAGAACTTTTAGCTACAAGGATTGTATTTTCTTGAAAAGATTGCAAGGCTTCAAGATTTCTTTGGCTTGTTTGGTCAGCAACCGGAATGGCTGATAACCGTTCCCATTCTTTCTGGTGGGGTGTCAGGATGACTTGTTTACACGGGAAGTTCTTCCTGTTTTGCTTTGCAATTAAGGTAAGGGCTGAGCCATCAAGAACTAAAGTCTGCTGGTCAGATAAATGTTCAAAAACAAAGTCCAATAACTGTTCAGCTCTGCTATTTTCCCCCAAACCTGGACCAATCAATACCAAGTCAGCATTTTCTAAGCTACTTATCAGCAAGGCTTGATCGTCAAATGAAAATGCCATGGCTTCAGGCAGATGACTATGTAAGGCTGGTATGTTGTCTTTTTCAGTAGCAACAGTTACCAAACCTGCTCCACTGTTGACGGTTGCTAGTGCGGCCATGATAATCGCTCCACCATAAGGATACAGTCCACCAATCAGCAAGACTCGACCATAGCTTCCCTTATGGCTATTGCGTGGTCTTGCTTGAATAACCTTTCTACAGAGTTCTTGTAAGTCCATACTTATTCCCCCTTTTCTTCTTATTATATCACGAGGAATGAGATTTATGACAATCCAGATTTTAGATAAATCCAAGTTTTCATGCTATAATGAATTCATGGTATTATCAAAAAAACGTGCAAGAAAAGTTATTGAAGAAATCATCGCTCTATATCCTGATGCTAAGCCAAGTTTGGATTTTCGAAATCACTTTGAGTTGGTATGTGCAGTGCTCTTATCTGCTCAAACTACAGACGCTGCGGTGAATAAGGCAACACCTGGTTTGTTCGCTGCTTTCCCAACGCCACAAGCCATGGCAGCAGCAGAAGTAAAGGATATTGAGCCTTATATTTCTCGTTTGGGTTTGTACCGTAATAAAGCCAAATTTTTGAAAGAATGCGCCCAGCAGTTATTGGAACGGCATAATGGCATTGTTCCGCAGACTCGTGAGGAATTAGAAGCTCTGGCAGGAGTGGGAAGAAAAACGGCCAATGTTGTCTTAAGTGTCGGTTTCGGAATCCCAGCCTTTGCAGTTGATACCCACGTGGGACGGATTTGTAAACACCACGATATTGTCAAAAAATCGGCTACACCCCTGGAAACAGAAAAACGAGTCATGGAAGTCTTACCTCCTGAACTCTGGCTCCCTGCTCATCAAGCTATGATTTATTTTGGACGAGAAGTCTGCCATCCTAAGAACCCTGAATGCGAAAAATTCCCACAATTATATGAATTTGACTAAAAAATCTTCTGTTTTTGAAGATTTTTTTAGTTTTTATATGAAATTGTTTGAGTAAATTCTGAACATTTTTTTAAATTTTATAAGAATAGTAACTCAGAAAAGAATTATACGAATGTTATGTTTTATAAACGAGTCCCAAAAGTGATATATCCGAATATTGTCTAGATAGGTTTCTTTTTTATTGACAAAACACAAACAATAAGCTATACTATATCTTGTAATAAGGAAAAAATACGAAAAACAAACTGTTTTTCTGTTCCAATGTTAAGAAAAAGAGGTAGAAGCATGTTCAACGAAACTCCAGTTTTTGACTACGAAGATATTCAGCTCATTCCAAATAAATGTATCATCAATAGCCGTTCCGAGGCAGATACAACAGTGACTCTTGGGAAATATAGCTTTAAATTACCAGTTGTTCCAGCTAATATGCAGACTATTATTGATGAAGATGTAGCAGAAATGCTTGCCAAAGAAGGGTATTTCTACATCATGCATCGTTTCGATGAAGCTGGTCGTATTCCATTTATCAAACGCATGCACGAGCAAGGTTTGATTGCTTCCATCTCTGTTGGCGTAAAAGAATATGAATATGAGTTTGTGACTAGCTTGAAAGCTGATGCCCCTGAGTTTATCACCATTGATATTGCTCATGGTCATGCAGAAAGTGTTATCAAGATGATCCAGCATATCAAGAAAGAATTACCTGAGACTTTTGTCATTGCAGGTAATGTCGGTACTCCAGAAGCAGTTCGTGAACTAGAAAATGCTGGTGCGGATGCGACAAAAGTTGGTATTGGTCCAGGTAAAGTATGTATTACAAAGGTTAAGACTGGTTTTGGTACAGGTGGTTGGCAGTTGGCAGCCCTTCGTTGGTGCGCAAAAGCTGCCCGTAAACCAATTATTGCGGACGGAGGTATCCGTACCCACGGAGATATTGCCAAATCTATCCGCTTCGGCGCAAGCATGGTCATGATTGGTTCGCTCTTTGCCGGTCACATTGAAAGCCCAGGTAAAACAATTGAAGTTGATGGCGAGAAATTCAAAGAGTACTATGGTTCTGCATCGGAATACCAAAAAGGTGCCTATAAAAACGTAGAAGGTAAGAAAATCTTACTCCCTGCCAAAGGACATTTGAAAGATACTCTGGTTGAAATGGAGCAAGATTTGCAGTCATCTATTTCTTATGCAGGTGGACGTGACATTACCAGCTTGAAGCATGTGGACTATGTTATCGTGAAAAACTCTATCTGGAATGGTGACTCTATCTAGTCAAAGAGGACTTGCAATGCAGGTCCT
The DNA here is from genome assembly GCF_019754195.1 of Streptococcus sp. 2018037. Classification (NCBI taxonomy): domain Bacteria; kingdom Bacillati; phylum Bacillota; class Bacilli; order Lactobacillales; family Streptococcaceae; genus Streptococcus; species Streptococcus sp. 2018037. The sequence continues at coordinate 52,209 of NZ_JAIJZQ010000004.1, read as the reverse complement.
TTTCTTGTTACAATATTTATAGAAAATTGAAAGAGAATAAGCATGTACCAAACAAGAAATAACAAAGAAAAGCTCTGGCTTTTTATTAAGATTTTTTTACCCATATTAATTTATCAGTTCGCTAATTACTCCGCATCCTTTATCGATACCATGATGACAGGCCAGTATAGTACTATGGATTTGGCAGGTGTTTCCATGGCAACTAGTCTTTGGAATCCGCTTTTTTCATTTCTAACAGGGATTGTATCTGCATTGGTCCCAATCATCGCTCAACATTTAGGAAAAGGTGAAAGAGATAAGATTCGTGAGGAGTTTCATCAGTTTGTCTATCTAGCCATCGGATTAACCATTTTACTCTTGTGCTCGGTCCTATTTATCGCTGTTCCTTCCTTGGCTCAGTTTGGACTTGATGAATCTGTTTTTCAAGTTGGTAGGCAGTACCTCTATTTTATTTCCATTGGCATCCTGCCTCTCTTACTCTTTAGTGTCTGTCGCTCTTTTTTCGACGCCCTCGGCTTGACTCAGCTATCCATGTACCTCATGTTGCTCCTTGTCCCATTTAACAGTCTATTTAACTATCTCTTAATTTATGGGAAAATGGGCCTACCGGCCCTAGGCGGAGCTGGAGCTGGATTGGGTACTGCTTTGGCTTACTGGGCGGTACTGCTAGTAATCGTCATTGTCATGTGCAAAAATAAGACCATTGCTTCTTATGAGCTTTGGCGGTGGAGTCCGATTGATGGGTCTTTACTGAAAGAAGGACTGAAAATCGGACTTCCCATCGGTTTACAAGTCTTTGCAGAAGTAGCAATTTTTGCAGTTGTAGGGCTCTACATGGCTAAGTTTTCAGCCCAGATTATAGCAGCCCACCAGTCGGCTATGAACTTTGCGACATTATTATATGCCTTTCCTGCCTCAGTTTCTTCAGCCCTAGCTATTGTCATTGCTTATGAAGTAGGGGCTAAACGACCACAGGATGTGAAAGCTTACAGCCGTCTAGGACGCCTGGTTGCACTTGGTTTTGCAGGCTTAACACTCACTTTCCTATATTTTTTCCGCTCTAAAGTTGCCTACCTTTATGGTAATGATGCAGAATTTATCCGTCTGACTTCGCATTTTCTTAGCTTTGCCCTCATGTTCCAGTTAGCAGATGCCTTTACCGCACCTATTCAGGGGATATTACGTGGTTACAAGGATACGACTGTTCCCTTTATACTTGGTTTGGTTGCCTATTGGTCCATGACCTTCCCAGTCGCATTCTTGCTTGAAAGATTTTTCCAAATGGGACCAGAAGCCTATTGGATTGGTCTGATTTCAGGGATTTTTGTCTGCGGAATAGCTCTTAATTTGCGCTTGATCAAAATAGCTCATTCTCATTGGTCCGTGAAATAAATTAACTATGAAAGTCGGAGCAATCCGGCTTTTTCTCTCTTGTGAAAATATCTTGCTCATGTTAAAATAAAAGGATAGAAAATCAAATGGAGAAATTATGAATTATTTTAACGTAGGAAAGATTGTTAACACGCAAGGCCTACAAGGGGAAATGCGTGTTTTGTCTGTGACCGATTTTGCTGAAGAACGTTTTAAAAAAGGGGCAAAGCTTGCACTTTTTGATGACAAGAATCAGTTTGTCATGGAAGTGGAAATTGCTAGTCACCGTAAGGCTAAGAACTTTGATATTATCAAGTTTAAGGGCATGTACCATATCAACGATATCGAAAAGTACAAGGGCTTTAGTTTGAAAATTGCCGAGGAAAACTTGACTGACCTTGAAGACGGTGAGTTTTATTACCATGAAATTATCGGCTTGGATGTCTATGAAAATGACCAGTTGATTGGACAAATTAAGGAAATCTTGCAACCAGGTGCTAATGATGTCTGGGTTGTGAAAAGAAAAGGGAAGAAAGACCTGCTCTTGCCGTATATTCCGCCTGTTGTCTTGAACATTGATATTCCAAATAACCGTGTCGATGTGGAACTGCTCGAGGGCCTAGACGATGAGAATTGATATTTTGACCCTCTTCCCAGAGATGTTTGCACCCCTAGAACACTCTATTGTGGGTAAGGCGCGTGACAAGGGCTTATTGGAAATCAACTACCACAATTTCCGAGAGAAAGCTGAAAAGGCACGCCATGTGGACGATGAACCCTATGGCGGAGGACAAGGTATGTTGCTCCGTGCCCAGCCAATTTTTGATACCATGGATAGCATTGAACAAACCACTCCACGTGTTATCCTATTGGATCCCGCTGGGCGTACTTTCAATCAGGCCTATGCTGAAGAATTGGCACAGGAAGAGCAGTTGATTTTCATCTGCGGTCACTATGAAGGATATGATGAGCGGATTAAGACCTTGGTGACAGACGAAATTTCTCTCGGAGACTATGTTCTGACAGGTGGAGAGTTGGCAGCTATGACCATGATTGATGCTACCGTTCGCCTGATTCCAGAGGTCATCGGCAAGGAAGTTAGCCATACGGATGATAGTTTTTCATCAGGGCTATTGGAATATCCTCAATACACCCGACCATACGAGTATCGTGGAATGGTCGTGCCAGATGTATTAATGAGCGGTCACCATGAAAATATTCGTAAATGGCGTTTGGAAGAAAGTCTACGCAAAACCTACCAACGTCGTCCAGACTTGTTAGAAAACTACAACTTTACAGCTGAAGAGTTAACTATTTTTGAAAAAATCAAAGCAGAAGACACAGTTGATTAGACTGTGTTTTTCTTGCTAGAAGGAGAAATGATGAAACGCAAGGTATTTGAACACTACCAACCTTATAAAATCAAACAAAAGGCAAGATTTGATTTAGGAAATAACGAAAATCGTATCATTGATTGGGCCTTTTTGCCACAAGAGACCTTGGAAAATTTGGATGTCAGTCAATTAAGTTTTTATGGGGATAACACTTACTCCGAACTGATTGAGAAATATGCGGCCTATCTTGGAGTGAATCCCAAACAAGTAACAGTAGGTGTGGGCTCTGATCACCTTATTCACATGATTGTTTCCACCTTTATGGAAAAGGATGATACTTTTTTGACTGTCAATCCAGACTTCTTCATGTATGAAACCTATAATCACATGCATGGTAGCCGTTTTGAAGCCATTGATTTGGAAGCAAAAAACGATACACTCGTCCTGCTAGTAGAGAAATTGTTGGCGCGTGCAGAGGAGTTGAAGGCGAAGATAATCATGCTTTCCAATCCTAACAATCCTTCTTCAGTAGCTTATTCGCTAGAAGATTTGGAGAAATTGGCTATTTCTTTTAAAGGGCTACTCGTTGTAGATGAGGCTTATATTGAATTTGCACATGTCGAAAGCTTCATCAGTCGTCTACAACAATTTGACAATGTTTTAGTTTTACGGACCTTATCAAAGGCTTTTGGACTTGCAGGTTTACGAGTTGGCTTTGCGGTAGGAAATGAAGGGTTAATTTATGAATTGGACAAGGTCATTCCCCCATTCAGCTTGTCAAACTTGACTGCAAAAATGGCAGCTGTTGCATTGAATTATACAGACAAAGTTTTAGAAACGGTGGGAGTAATTCAGAATTTGCGAGAAGAAATGATTTTATTCTTGCAAGGGTTAGATAACTGTCAAGTTCTACCTAGTCAGGCTAGTTTTGTAACGTTTAAAGCACCGTGGGCAGAGGAGTTTCATCGACAAGCCTTGGCACAGGATTGGAATTTTAAATACTATCCAACAGGTAAATTAGAAGGGTATATTCGCCTGTCTATTGGCCGTCCAGAAGAAATGGACATGATGAAAAAAATGATTGAGAAACTAGTGGAAGCGTAGATTCTGCTAGTTTTTTTGTTTTTTTGAAAGAAAATGATAGAAAATGATTGACAATGGCAGAAAATCGTGTATAATGATTTTTGTAAACGATTGCAGGAGGTGTTGAACATACTCAAATCAGAACGAAAACAGATTATATTGGAGCGAATACACTCCCAACAGTTTGTTCGGCTAGAGGAATTAATCGAAGTTCTTGATACATCTGAGTCTACTGTACGTAGGGATTTGGACGAGTTGGAAAACGAAGGTAAGCTTCGTCGTGTACACGGCGGTGCTGAAGCGCCAGGAAATTTGCAACTCGAAGAGTCTATTCTAGAAAAATCTGTCAAAAACGTTCAAGAAAAACGAGAGATTGCGGAAAGAGCAGCTCGACAGATTGTTAACGGAGACGTAATTTTTTTAGATGCAGGTACAACAACCGGTGTACTGATTGATTATCTTCAGCAGGAAAATCTGACAGTCGTTACCAATTCTATTCACCACGCAGTGAGGCTGGTTGAACGCAAGATAAAAACAATCATTATAGGTGGTTTTGTTAAGCAATCAACAGATGCTTCCGTTGGAGCAGTAGCATTGGAACAAATTCGACAGCTCAATTTTGATAAGGCATTTCTGGGGATGAATGGTATTGATAAAAACTATTTTACAACGCCAGATATTGAAGAAGCGACCATCAAACGCACTATCATAGACAATGCCAAAGAAAGCTATGTTTTGGCAGATGCTTCTAAAATTGGTCAATTCTCCTTTGTTAAAGTTGCGGCAATCGAAAAATCCAACATTATCTGCCAATCTTCAGAAAGCAGTTTGTTGGACATCATAAAAGAGAAAACGAGGGTAATCGAGGTATGATTTATACAGTTACGCTCAATCCAGCGATTGACTATATCGTTCGTTTAGAACATGTCGAGACAGGCAGTGTCAATCGTATGGAGAGCGACGATAAGTATGCCGGCGGTAAGGGAATTAACGTTAGCCGTGTTTTGAAGCGCTTGGGCTATCCGAATACAGCAACGGGTTTCCTTGGGGGATTCACAGGTCAGTTCATCAAAGATGGATTGATTGCCGAAGGAATTGATACTGATTTTGTTCAGGTTGATCAAGATACACGTATTAACGTGAAAATCAAAGCTGATCAAGAAACAGAAATCAACGGTTTGGGTCCGATTGTGACAGATACACAGTTGGCCGAATTAGAAATGGTCTTAGCAGGATTGACCAAGGAAGACACCGTTGTCTTTGCGGGGTCTGCTCCAGCTAGTCTTGGAAATGAAGTCTACAATAGGCTGATTCCTGTGGCGAAAAAAGCAGGAGCGCAAGTTGTCTGTGACTTTGAAGGTCAAACACTTCTAGACTCATTAGCACATCAGCCACTCTTGGTCAAGCCAAACAACCATGAATTGGAAGCAATCTTCAACGTCGAGTTGAATGGCATTGCAGATATCGAGACCTACGCTAAGAAAATCTTAGATATGGGAGCTCAGAATGTTATCATTTCCATGGCAGGGGATGGGGCTTTGTTGGTCACTCCAGCAGCTACTTACTTTGCCAAACCAATCAAGGGAACAGTGAAAAATTCTGTCGGAGCTGGAGATTCCATGGTGGCAGGATTTACTGGCGAATACGTTCGCTCACAAGACCCAATCGAAGCCCTAAAATGGGGAGTTGCTTGCGGTACGGCAACAGCCTTTTCAGACGATTTGGCAAGTATCGAATTTATTAAGGAAACTTATGAAAAAGTTGAGGTAGAAACACTATGAAAATTCAAGACGTTTTGAGAAAAGATGTCATGTTGCTTGATGTGCAAGCGACAAGCAAGGAAGCAGTTATCGATGAAATGATTACTAGCTTGGTTGACAAAGGTTATGTAACTGATTTTGACGTATTCAAAACAGGTATCCTAAACCGTGAAGCACAAACGACAACAGGTCTTGGTGATGGTATCGCAATGCCACATGCTAAGAATGCTGCTGTAAAAGAAGCGACTGTTCTCTTTGCAAAATCAAACAAGGGTGTTGACTACGCAAGTCTTGATGGTCAACCAACCGACTTGTTCTTCATGATTGCAGCTCCAGAAGGTGCCAACGATACACACTTGGCTGCCCTTGCGGAATTGTCTAAATACTTGATGAAGCCTGGATTTGCTGATAGACTTCGTGCGGCAACAAATCCTGAAGAAGTCATTGCAGTCTTCGATACAGCTGAAGCAGCAGACAAGACTGCCGAAGAAGTGGTTGCAGCACCAAGTGGTGACCGTCCATTTATCGTTGCTGTTACAGCATGTACAACAGGTATCGCCCACACTTACATGGCAGAAGAAGCACTTAAGAAACAAGCAGCTGAGATGGGTGTTGACATCAAGGTTGAAACCAACGGTGCTTCAGGCGTTGGAAACAAACTAACCGCTGAAGACATCAAGAATGCAGCTGGTGTTATCATCGCAGCAGATAAGGCTGTCGATATGCCTCGTTTCAATGGCAAACCTTTGGTATCTCGTCCAGTTGCAGCTGGAATCAAACAACCAGAAGAATTAATTAACCTTATCTTGGAGGGTAAAGCATCAGCCTACACAGCGTCAGAAGGAGCTGCTACTGTGGAATCTTCAGAAAAACTCAGTCTTGGTAAAGCGTTCTATAAACACTTGATGAGCGGTGTTTCTCAAATGTTGCCATTCGTTATCGGTGGCGGTATCTTGATTGCCCTTGCCTTCCTATTCGATGGAGCTCTAGGTGTGCCGCAAGACAGCCTTGGTAGTCTTGGTTCATACCATGAAATCGCAGCTATGTTCATGAAGATCGGTGGAGCAGCCTTTGGCTTCATGTTGCCACTTCTTGCAGGTTACATTGCTTACTCAATCGCTGAAAAACCAGGTTTGGTTGCAGGTTTCGTAGCTGGTGCAATCGCTAGTAGTGGTCTTGCGTTCGGTAAAATTCCTTACGCAGCTGGTGGTGAAGAAACGCTTGCTCTTGCAGGTGTATCATCTGGTTTCTTGGGTGCCCTTGTTGGCGGTTTCCTTGCTGGTGGTGTAGTGCTCGTTCTTCGCAACGCTTTGCGCAACCTTCCAAAATCACTTCAAGGTTTGAATGCTATCTTGCTCTTGCCACTTTTGGGAACAGCAATCACTGGTTTCTTGATGTTCTTCGTCAACATCCCAATGGCAGCTATCAACACAGGTATGAACAACTTCCTTGCAGGTCTTGAAGGTAGCTCTGCTATTCTCCTCGGCCTTGTCCTCGGTGGCATGATGGCAGTCGATATGGGTGGTCCAGTCAACAAGGCAGCTTATGTCTTCGGTACAGGTACACTTGCAGCAACTGTTGCAGATGGTGGTTCTGTTGCCATGGCAGCGGTAATGGCAGGTGGTATGGTTCCACCGTTGGCAGTATTCGTTGCAACCCTTCTTTTCAAAGACAAATTCACACAAGAAGAGCGTAACTCAGGTTTGACAAACATCGTTATGGGTCTTTCATTCATCACTGAAGGTGCGATTCCGTTTGGTGCTGCTGACCCAGCTCGTGCAATCCCAAGCTTTATCGCTGGTTCTGCCCTTGCAGGTGCCTTGGTTGGTTTGTCAGGCATCCAATTGATGGCTCCTCACGGTGGTATCTTCGTTATCGCTTTGACATCTAATCCATTGCTTTACATCGCCTATGTTTTGATTGGTGCGGTTGTATCAGGTGTCCTTTACGGAGCACTTCGTAAAGCTAAATAATTTTGATTGAAACCTTGCTTCTGGCAAGGTTTTTTAGCTATTTCACGAGGATTATGGTATAATGTGAGTATTATTGTTATTAGAGGAGTCTTGAAATGGAAATCATTCGCGATAAAGAATTTGTCAATCAGTATCATTTTGATGCCCGCAATCACGCGTGGGAAAAAGAGAACGGAATTCCGGAAACAAAATTGAAAGTTGACTTTCAATTGATTGAACAAAATCGTGCGGAAAATCGAACATCTATGATTACCATTTTGCGCTTTATGATTGTACTAGATCATTTTGTAATTTCAGGTGCCATGAGTCAGGCCGTTCACTTACCAAATCGATTGGTAGAAGAGCCAACTGAATTTACTGATGAAGAAAAACGTGTTTTGGTAGAGCCTCTTTTGGACATTTTAAAACGAATGACTTATGAGGTTACTGAAATCGCCTTTGATGCACCGGGAGTGAATTTGGAGTTTTAATATGAAATTAGCAGTTATAACTGACTCATCGGCTGTTTTGAATGTTCAAAGTATTGAGCGGGATGACCTGTTTGTCCTAAGTATTCCAGTCAGCATTGATGGGGAAAATTATATCGAAGGGCAAAATTTGACGGTTGAAGAGTTTTATCAAAAAATGGCTTCATCGAAAGAATTACCTAAAACAAGTCAACCGAGTTTGATGGAACTAGAAGAAATTCTGGCTAAATTAACAGAGAAAGGTTATACACACGCACTTGGCTTATTCTTGTCATCAGGTATTTCAGGTTTTTATCAAAATATTCAATATTTGGCTGATGAATTTGAAGGATTAACCGTTGCCTTTCCAGATACCAAAATCACATCGGCTCCTTTAGGCATGATGGTAGAAAATGTTCTCAAATGGGCTGATGCAGGACTTAGTTTTGAAGAGATTACTGGGAAATTGGACCAAGAAATTGGTAAAACAACCGCTTTCATCATGGTTGATGACCTCAATCATTTGGTAAAAGGTGGTCGCTTGTCCAATGGTGCAGCCTTGCTTGGCAATCTTTTGAGCATCAAACCGATTCTGTATTTTACAGGTGAGGGCAAGATAGAAGTGTATGAAAAAGTTCGGACGGAGAAGAAGGCCATTAAACGCCTCTTGGAAATCCTCCAAGAACAAACGACCGAAGGACAGTATCAGATTGCTATCATACACGCCAACGCCCCTCAGAAGGCTGAAAACTTTAAACAGCAGTTGGAAGAAGCTGGGGTGGGAAGTGATTTGCCAATCGTATCATTTGGTTCTGTCATTGGTACGCATTTGGGAGAAGGGGCAGTGGCCTTTGGTATTTCTCCCATTATTGAATAGGAGTTTGCATGACAATTAAGGTAATTATCGCAGGATTCAAAGGAAAAATGGGCTCAACGGCTGTTGAGATGGTCAAAGGTGACACAGCACTTAGTCTGGCTGCCTTAGTAGATCCATTTGCGACAGAAACAGAAGTAGATGGTGTTCCTGTTTTCAAGACCAAAGAAGAAGTTGCCAGCCTAGACGCTGATGTCTGGGTGGATTTTACAACGCCAAAATTTGCCTATGAAAACACCCGTTTTGCCTTGGAAAATGGTTTCGCACCTGTGGTTGGAACGACAGGATTTACCCCTGAAGAAATCGAGGGATTGACCGCCTTGTCTGCTGAGAAGGGCTTGGGAGGTTTGATTGCTCCTAACTTTGCTATTGGCGCCATCTTGCTCATGCAATTTGCAGCACAGGCAGCCAAGTATTTCCCAAATCTTGAAATCATCGAACTACACCATGACAAGAAGAAGGATGCACCGAGCGGAACAGCTGTCAAAACGGCCGAACTCATTTCCCAAGTCCGTCAGTCACAGACTCAAGGTGCAATGGATGAAGAAGAACTGATTGCTGGTGCTCGCGGTGCGGAATTTGACGGCTTCCGTATCCACTCAGTACGCTTGCCAGGCCTTGTTGCCCATCAGGAAGTGATTTTGGGGGCACAGGGAGAAGGATTGACTATTCGTCATGATTCTTACGATCGCATTTCCTTTATGGGCGGTGTCAACCTCGGCATTAAAGAGGTAGTCAAACGCTCACAACTCGTTTATGGTTTGGAACACTTATTATGAAATTAAACAATCTGCCTTCTGAGTTTCAGGAGGCTTTGCCGATTTTAGAGAAAATTAAAGCAGCTGGTTACGAGGCTTATTTCGTTGGCGGTTCCGTTCGTGATGCCATTCTCGGTAGGCCTATTCATGATGTCGATATTGCGACATCCAGCTACCCTCAGGAAACGAAACAAATCTTTTCACGGACTATTGATGTTGGAATTGAACACGGTACGGTGTTAGTGTTAGAGGGGAAAAAGGAATATGAAATTACCACCTTTCGGACAGAGGAGGAGTATGTCGACTTCCGCAGACCGAGCCAGGTTTCTTTTGTGCGTTCCTTAGAAGAAGATCTCAAACGTCGCGACTTCACGGTCAATGCCTTTGCCCTTGATGAGGAGGCACAGATTGTCGACCTCTTTGATGGGATGACTGACTTAGAAAACCGCACCCTACGAGCTGTAGGCATCCCGGCTGAACGGTTTAATGAAGATGCCCTCCGTATCATGCGCGGATTTCGCTTTGCGGCGACCTTGGACTTTGAGATTGAGCCGACGACCTTTACAGCTATGGTTGAAACCGCACCTCTCTTGGAAAAAATCTCTGTAGAACGCAGTTTTATCGAGTTTGATAAACTTTTGATGGCGGATTTTTGGCGAAAAGGCTTACGCGCTATGATTGATTCCAAGGCCTATGATTTCTTGCCTGATTTAGCTGGAAAAAGTGATGAATTAGAGACCATGCTAACAAGCCTAACAGCAGAATTTCGCTTTTCGACTTCTGAACAAGCTTGGGCCATGCTCTTTGTCTGCCTAGGTATTGATAACATCAAGTCCTTCCTGAAAAAATGGAAAACCAGCAATGATTTCCAACGAAGCGTAATCAAGTTGGTAGAGATTTATCAGCTTCGCCAAGCAGGACCTGTTACCAAGCAAATCTGTTTCAAGTATGGCAAAGAATTCTTGTACTTGGTAGAGGAACTCCGTCAGGCACAAGGTCTTGTTACAGATTTTGCAGCAATTGACAAGATTGACCAAGCCTTGACTATCCATGACAAGCATGAAATTGTTGTCAATGGTGGTCATCTGATGAAGGCATTTGACCTCAAACCAGGTCCAGTATTAGGAGAACTACTCAAAGAGGTGGAATTCCAGATTGTGGAAGGACAGCTGGAAAACGAAGAGCAAGCGATTATGACATTTGTGAAAGGAATTTTAGAGAATGAGTGATTTTATCGTTGAACACCTGACTAAATCTGTCGGAGATAAAACGGTCTTTGCTGATCTGTCTTTCATCATTCATCAGGGCGACCGAATCGGGATTATCGGGGTCAATGGTACAGGAAAGACGACTTTGTTGGATGTTCTGTCAGGTCGCATCGGTTTTGATGGAGACGTGTCGCCTTTTCGCACTAAAAATGCCTATAAAATCGCCTATCTGACCCAGGAACCTGATTTTGATGACAGTAAGACGGTTTTAGACACAGTTCTTTCTTCTGACCTCCGTGAAACCCAGCTGATTCGTGAATACGAATTGCTCTTATCTCATTACGATGAAGCCAGTCAAGCAAGACTGGAGAAAGTCATGGCAGAGATGGATTCTCTCAATGCTTGGGAGATTGAAAGCCAGGTTAAAACAGTTCTTTCAAAACTAGGTTTAACAGACCTCAACAAAACCGTTGCTGAGTTATCAGGTGGTCTACGTAGAAGAGTGCAATTGGCCCAAGTCCTCCTTGGCAATGCTGACTTGCTCTTGCTGGATGAACCGACCAACCATCTGGACATTGATACCATTGAGTGGTTAACGACTTTTTTGAAAAATACTAAAAAGTCTGTTCTCTTTATTACCCACGATCGCTATTTCTTGGACAATGTAGCCACACGGATTTTTGAATTGGACCGCGCCAGCTTAACCGAATATCAGGGAAATTACCAGGACTATGTTCGTTTAAAGGCAGAACAGGACGAGCGAGATGCCGCCCTTCGCCATAAGAAAGAGCAACTCTACAAGCAGGAGTTGGCTTGGATGCGCAGACAACCTCAAGCTCGTGCAACCAAGCAGCAGGCTCGTATCAATCGTTTCCATGACCTCAAAGGCGATTTAGCCAACAAGATAGACGATAGCGAACTGGAAATCAATTTTGAAACCTCTCGTATCGGTAAAAAAGTCATTAACTTTGAAAATGTCAGCTTTTCCTATCCTGACAAGCCAATTTTAACGGACTTTAACCTGCTCATTCAAAACAAGGACCGCATCGGTATTGTTGGTGATAATGGTAAAGGAAAATCTACCTTACTCAATCTAATCGCAGGTGATTTGCAGGCAGACAGCGGTAAGGTAGATATTGGTGAAACCATCCGTATCGGTTATTTTTCTCAGACCATCAAGGGCTTGGACGAAAGCAAGCGGGTCATCAATTTCTTGCAGGAAGTGGCAGAAGAAGCTCAGACGACATCTGGTATGGTTTCTATTGCAGAACTCTTGGAGCAATTCCTCTTCCCACGTAATACCCACGGTACCTTGATTGAAAAGCTATCAGGTGGGGAGAAGAAGCGGCTCTACCTGCTGAAAATTCTCTTGCAACGACCCAATGTTCTCTTACTAGATGAGCCGACCAACGACTTGGACATAGCAACTCTGACAGTCTTGGAACATTTCTTGCAGGGCTTTACTGGTCCAGTCATTACCGTTAGTCACGATCGTTATTTCCTAGACAAGGTAGCCAATAAAATCTTGGCTTTCGAAGATAGCGGTATTGAAACCTTCTTTGGCAACTACACAGACTATCTGGATGAGAAGGCCTTTCTGGCTTCCAGCTCTGCCATTTCCTTGGAAAAACCAAAGGAGAAAAGCGAAAAGGTCAAAGAGAACAAGAAGCGGATGTCCTACTTTGAGAAGCAGGAATGGGCAACCATCGAAGAGGATATTGCTGGCTTGGAGGAGCGGATTGCGGAAATCGAGGCGGAAATGCTGACCTGTGGTAGTGATTTTACAAAATTGTCTGATTTGCAGAAGGAATTGGATGAGAAAAATGACCTGCTCTTGGAAAAATATGAGCGGTATGAGTATCTGAGCGAGTTGGAGGGCTAGATGAAAGTTCTTGTCATGTCATATATGGTCATCTATCTCTTGGTGACCTTGGGAGCGGCTTTGTTTAGCTATTTAAAGACCAAAAAAATGAATACACTTCGCTTGGTGTTAACTGTCTTGTGCACGCTTATGCTGGCTATCACGCTTTATTTTTATGGTCAGTCTTATCACGACTTGCAGATGGTGGGGTTTGCTCTAGGATTTACCTTTATTTCTACTCTATTTCTCTATAATGGAACGAAAGAAGGTAGTAATTTTACGACAGTTATGCTCTTTTCCATTGGAAGGTTTATCTTACATATTCAATTTTTAATTTTGCTCTATCTCTTTCGATAGAGCAATTTATTTTTATCCGTACAAATTTTTGAAAAGGCTTTACGCAAACCTTTGCATTGTGTTATAATAAAGAAAATACATTTGAGGTGATGATTATGTCTAAAAAAATTATCGGTATTGATTTGGGTGGTACATCTGTTAAATTGGCCATTTTGACTACTGAGGGAGAAATTCAAGAAAAATGGTCTATCAAGACAAATATTTTAGATGATGGAAGTCACATTGTTCCTGATATTATTGACAGTATTCAACATCGATTTGAAACTCATGGTTTGACAAAGGATGATTTCTTGGGTGTTGGTATGGGGTCTCCAGGTGTCGTTGATAGCGAAGCTGGTACTGTTATCGGTGCCTATAACCTCAATTGGAAAACCTTGCAATTGATTAAAGATCAGTTTGAATCTGCCCTTGGTTTACCATTCTTTATCGACAATGATGCCAACGTTGCAGCCCTTGGTGAGCAATGGGTTGGTGCTGGAAACAACAATCCAAACGTTGTCTTTATGACGCTTGGTACAGGTGTTGGTGGCGGTGTCATCGCTGCTGGAAACTTGATTCGTGGGGTCAAAGGTGCTGGTGGTGAATTGGGCCATATCACAGTTGACTTTGATGAGCCATTTGCATGTACTTGTGGTAAGAAAGGTTGTCTAGAAACAGTTGCTTCAGCAACAGGTATTGTCAATCTCAGCCGTCGCTATGCTGATCAATACGCTGGCGATGCAAAACTGAAACAAATGATTGATGATGGACAAGATGTAACGGCTAAGGATGTCTTTGATTTGGCAAAAGAAGGCGATGATTTGGCTTTGATTGTCTACCGTCACTTCTCAGAATACCTAGGTGTTGCTTGTGCAAACATTGCTGCAGTCCTCAATCCTGCCTACATCGTTCTGGGTGGCGGTGTATCAGCTGCAGGAGAGTTTTTATTGGATGGTGTTCGCAAGGTCTTTGCTGAAAATAGCTTCCCACAAATCAAGGAAAGTACACAAATTGTCTTGGCAACACGTGGTAATGATGCAGGTGTATTGGGCGCAGCATCACTCGTCTTGAAATAATCGTTAAAAGCAGAGGGAACTCTGCTTTTTTTTAAATCCGCCGTCACAATTTTTTTATATACATATATTGAAAAATGTAGTATTTAAGCGTACAATGAAAGTGTAAAGAGAAAGGAGTGTCACCTTATGAAACAGGTAAACATGTCTAAAATAATCAACTATCTGACCATTCTTGGTTTATTGATTTTGTTATCTGCCTTTTTCCTTGATAACTGGATTCGTGACTGGTTTTTCCCGTCTAGCTGGGGAAACGTAGCAACCATGATGATTTTGCCTTTGCTAGGGACATTGATTCTTATCTTGTCGATTTACTATAAAAAACTTTGGACGGGCATTACCAGTATTCTATTGATTATTTCCTTCCCCTTGATATTTGGACTGGGCTATGTTTTTTTTGGTCCCTAGAAGGAGTTTCTCATGAATATGACACTATTAAAACGGTTAAATCTAGTCTTGTATAGCCTTGCAGCTTTTCTCATCGTCTTGCTATTTTTACCAATAGGTCAATGGTTTGATATTGTAAATGTGAATTTCAAACTAGCATTTTTCATCATTCCCTTTTTCGGTCTAGCTAGCTTACCAACGGCTATTTATACGAAGAATGTTCGTCAGATATTGTTGAGTGTTCTCTTGGTAGCCTTGTATTTTATATTGTTCAGTCTAGTAACTGCCCTCGCTGGTTTGTTCCAGCTCAACCTCTACCCCTTGCTCTATAAATGAGGACTCCAGTTCAAAACTGGAGTTTTTTGCTAGAATTTGCTATACTAAACTCATGACAAAAGCAGATAGTATTTTTAAAGAAAACATTCGTAAGATTATGGCAGAGGGCGTTTTTTCGGAAAATGCTCGCCCTCGTTACAAGGATGGAAATGTAGCTAATTCCAAGTACATTACAGGTGCCTTTGCAGAGTATGACTTGGCCAAGGGCGAGTTCCCTATTACTACATTAAGACCGATCCCAATCAAGTCAGCTATTAAAGAAATTCTCTGGATTTACCAAGACCAGACCAATGATTTATCCGTCTTGCAGGACAAGTACGGTGTCCAGTATTGGAATGACTGGGAAGTTGAGGGAACTGGCACAATCGGTGAACGATATGGTGCCATTGTTAAAAAGCATGACATCATTTCAAAAATCCTCAAACAGCTGGAGGAAAATCCTTGGAATCGCCGCAATGTGATTTCTTTGTGGGATTATGAAGCATTTGACCAATCCGCAGGTCTCTTGCCATGTGCCTTTCAGACCATGTTTGACGTCCGCCGAGTTGATGGGGAGATGTATCTGGATGCAACCTTGACCCAGCGCTCAAATGATATGTTGGTAGCTCACCATATAAATGCTATGCAGTATGTAGCTCTTCAGATGATGATTGCTAAACATTTTGGCTGGAAGGTTGGGAAGTTTTTCTATTTCATCAACAATCTTCACATCTATGATAATCAGTTTGAACAAGCTGAAGAATTGCTCCGTCGAACGCCTTCAGAAATCGAGTCTCGTTTGGTACTCAATGTCCCAGACGGAACAAACTTTTTTGATATTAAGGCAGAAGATTTTGAGTTGGTGGACTACAATCCAGTTAAACCGCAACTTAAATTTGACTTGGCGATTTAACTGGATTAGCAGTGAAGAACTTCGTTCTTTTACCTCGCTTCTTTATTTTTAGGCTCGGGCTGAAACAATTCCTTGAATTAGCCACTTTTCTTTATCCCTGATTAGAGCTAGTTAATGACGGTGAACTTCAAGCCTTGGGCACAAAAATTTTGGAGCCACTTTTTGTATGATAAAAATTTGCACTAGACCTACTTGGTAAGTGCATTTTTTATGTTTTTTTGATAGAATGATAGGACGGAAAGTGAGAGAAAATGACTAAAAAGATTGTTGCTATTTGGGCTCAAGATGAAAATGGATTGATTGGAAAAGGCGATAAACTTCCATGGACTTTACCTGCGGACTGGGCTCATTTTAAAGAAACGACTACTGGACATGCTATGGTGATGGGACGTGTAACTTTTGATGGCATGGGAAAACGTGCTCTTCCTAATCGTCACTCCTTGGTATTGACCACCGATAAAAGCTATCAGGTAGAGAGTGACCGTGTTACAGTTCTACATGGTGTTGAAGAAGTTCTGGACTGGTACCACCAACAAGAAGGAACTTTATTTGTGCTTGGTGGTGGACAAATTTTTACTGCCTTTGCACCCTACATTGAAGAACTGATTGTAACGGATATTCAAGGGCAATTTGAAGGTGATAGTTTCTTCCCAGAAACTTTTCCAATGGAAGAATTCCAGCTACAAAGCGAACAATTTCGGTCAAAAGATGAAGCCAACCCAGTTGATTTCATCATAAGAAACTATAAAAGAAGAGAGAAATAGGCATGGAGAGAGGTTTATTTGGTTTATTTACAGCACTTCTCTGTGGAATATGTGTTCTTTGTGCGATTCAAGCTTTTAGAAAGAAACGATTTGGTTTAGCTATTTTATTTTTGTTGAATGCATTTACCAATCTGGTTAATAGTATTCATGCCATTTATGGCTTTTTATTTAGATAAGAGATATGAAAGAGGAATTACATGGCTGTTAAGCATACCCATGAGTTGATTTATTGCTCATTTTGTGGAAAAAATCAAGAAGAAGTTAAAAAAATTATTGCAGGAAATAATGTTTTCATTTGTAATGAGTGTGTGGAGTTAGCTCAAGAAATTATTCGTGAAGAACTAGCAGAAGAAGTGTTGACAGACCTAGCTGACACACCTAAGCCACAGGAATTGCTCGATATTTTAAACAATTATGTCATTGGACAAGATCGTGCCAAACGTGCATTGGCTGTCGCTGTCTACAACCATTACAAACGTATCAATTTCCAAGATAGTCGCGATGAAAATGATGTTGATTTGCAGAAATCAAACATTCTCATGATTGGTCCAACAGGTTCTGGTAAAACATTCTTAGCTCAAACCTTGGCTAAAAGTCTGAATGTTCCATTTGCCATTGCGGATGCGACCGCTCTTACTGAAGCTGGTTATGTGGGCGAAGACGTTGAAAACATCCTTCTCAAACTCTTGCAGGCGGCGGATTTTAATATCGACCGCGCAGAACGAGGGATTATCTATGTGGATGAGATTGATAAAATTGCCAAAAAAGGTGAAAATGTGTCCATTACCCGCGATGTTTCGGGTGAAGGTGTCCAACAGGCTCTCTTGAAAATTATCGAGGGAACAGTTGCTAGCGTACCCCCTCAAGGCGGACGCAAACATCCAAACCAAGAGATGATTCATGTCGATACCAAAAACATCCTCTTCATCGTAGGCGGTGCCTTTGATGGTATTGAGGAAATCGTCAAACAACGTCTTGGTGAGAAAATTATCGGTTTCGGTCAAAACAATCGTGCCATTGATGAAAAAGAATCCTACATGCAACATATCATTGCAGACGACATTCAAAAATTTGGTATCATTCCTGAGTTGATTGGTCGCTTGCCAGTATTTGCAGCCTTAGATCAATTAACAACTGAAGACTTGGTCCGTATTTTAACAGAGCCTAAGAATGCGTTGGTTAAACAATACCAGACCCTCCTGTCTTACGATGATGTGGAATTAGAGTTTGATGAGGATGCCTTGCTTGCCATTGCCGAAAAAGCAATTGAACGGAAAACAGGTGCACGTGGTCTTCGTTCCATTATCGAAGAAACTATGTTGGATGTTATGTTTGAAGTACCAAGTCAAGATGATGTTAAACGTGTTCGTGTTACAAAAGATGCAGTAGACGGTAAGGAAAAACCTTTACTTGAAACAGCTTAAAGAAGTACAAGGAGGGGTGTGAGCTACAAGCTTTCTCCCCTTATTTATGAAAGGTAAACAATGGAAATCAATACACATAATGCTGAGATTTTGCTCAGTGCTGTTTCAAAAGCCCAGTATCCTGGCGATGACATTCCAGAAATTGCCCTTGCCGGGCGATCTAACGTTGGAAAGTCCTCATTTATTAATACTCTTCTAGGAAGAAAAAATCTTGCACGTACGTCAGGAAAACCAGGAAAGACTCAACAACTCAATTTTTATAATATAGATGATAAAATTCGATTCGTAGATGTTCCAGGTTATGGCTATGCTAAAGTATCCAAAACTGAGCGTGCTAAGTGGGGCAAAATGATTGAAGAGTATTTGACGACACGAGAAAATCTACGTGTTGTGGTGAGTTTAGTAGACATGCGTCATGAGCCATCAGCAGATGATGTTCAAATGTATGATTTCTTGAAATATTATGAAATTCCTGTTATTATTGTGGCAACGAAGGCTGATAAAATCCCACGAGGAAAGTGGAATAAACACGAATCGATGATTAAAAAGAAATTGGATTTTGATAAAAATGATCAATTCGTTATCTTTTCTTCTGAGACTCGTCACGGATACGATCAGGCCTGGGATGCTATCTTAAGTAACATCTAATAAACAGTTCAGGAGAAAAATCATGGAACGTACTTTCATCATCATCAAACCAGATGCTCTTAAGCGTGGACTTGCGGGACAAATTCTTTCACGTATCGAACGCAGGGGATTTCAAATCCAAGATTTAAAAATGGTTACAGCGACAGAAGAGCTAATCAGTCAACATTATGAACATTTGACAGATAAACCTTTCTTCCCGCAATTAGTACAATATATGACGAGCGGGCCGATGATAGCTGGCATTATAGAAGGGTCAGAAGTTATCAAATCTTGGCGAGATATGATGGGAGCTACCAATCCAGTAAACGCCCTACCTGGGACTATTCGTGGAGATTTTGCGACAGCGCCCGTTGAGGGAATTGTGGCAAATGTCGTTCATGGCTCAGATAGTGCAGAAGCAGCCGAACGCGAGATCGGTCTTTGGCTGGGAAAATAGCAGAGCAGTTCAACCACAGCAATCCTACTCAAAGTTTGTGTCAACATCTCAGCGCAGTGGTTGATTGGCAGATTTGTTCGTGTTTCACACTCCAAATCTGTCCATTACGACTGTTGCGAACAACGTTCGCTTTATCTCCAACCTCAAACTGTCTCCCAGACAGTTTGAGCTGTGCGGGGGTGGGAAGACGAACTCTTCTATGAATGCAGGAGTTCTTTCCCACTCCCGTTTTTCTTATGGCAAGTTCTTGGTATTTCTGATATAATAAAGAGTAATACCCTTGTAGAGGAAGAAACATGAATTTAGAAGATTTGAAAAAACGACAGGAGAAAATTCGTAATTTCTCCATTATTGCCCACATCGACCATGGTAAATCAACCTTGGCTGACCGTATTCTTGAGAAGACAGAAACAGTTTCCAGCCGTGAAATGCAGGCCCAATTGCTTGACAGTATGGATTTGGAACGCGAGCGTGGTATCACTATTAAACTCAACGCAATCGAACTCAACTATACAGCTAAAGATGGAGAGACATACATTTTCCACTTGATTGACACACCAGGACACGTTGACTTTACCTATGAAGTATCGCGTTCGTTGGCTGCCTGTGAGGGTGCGATTCTGGTGGTGGATGCTGCTCAAGGGATTGAAGCACAGACCTTGGCTAACGTTTATCTAGCCTTGGACAATGATTTGGAAATCTTGCCAATCATTAACAAGATTGACCTGCCAGCAGCAGACCCAGAACGTGTTCGTCAGGAAATTGAAGATGTGATTGGTTTGGATGCTTCAGAAGCAGTGCCAACATCAGCTAAGGCAGGTATTGGTATCGAGGAGATCTTGGAGCAGATTGTCGAGAAGGTTCCAGCACCGACTGGTGATGTCGAAGCTCCTTTGCAAGCATTGATTTTTGACTCTGTCTATGACCCTTATCGTGGGGTTATCCTCCAAGTTCGTATCGTCAATGGTGTCGTGAAGCCAGGTGACACCATCCAGATGATGAGCAACGGCAAGACCTTTGATGTAACAGAAGTCGGAATTTTCACACCAAAAGCCATTGGTCGTGATTTCCTAGCAGTTGGAGATGTTGGCTATATCGCAGCTTCTATCAAGACTGTAGCTGATACCCGTGTCGGTGATACAGTGACCTTGGCGGAAAATCCTGCCAGCGAGCCACTAGCAGGCTACAAACAGATGAACCCAATGGTCTTTGCGGGTATCTATCCAATTGATTCCAACAAGTACAATGACCTCCGTGAAGCCTTGGAAAAGCTCCAGCTCAACGATGCCAGCTTGCAGTTCGAACCTGAAACATCGCAGGCCCTCGGCTTTGGTTTCCGTTGTGGTTTCTTGGGCCTCTTGCACATGGATGTTATCCAAGAACGGATTGAGCGTGAGTTTAACATTGATCTCATCATGACAGCTCCGTCGGTAGTCTACCATGTCAACATGACAGACGGTGAAACAATTGATGTAGCCAACCCATCTGAGTTCCCAGACCCAACCAAGATTGCAACTATCGAAGAACCATATGTTAAGGCACAAATCATGGTACCGCAGGAATACGTCGGTGCAGTCATGGAATTGGCCCAACGCAAACGTGGTGACTTTGTGACTATGGATTATATTGATGATAACCGTGTCAATGTCATCTACCAAATTCCACTTGCGGAGATTGTCTTTGACTTCTTTGACAAGCTTAAGTCATCCACTCGTGGTTATGCCAGCTTCGACTATGAGATTTCTGAATACCGTTCATCTAAGTTAGTGAAAATGGATATTCTCTTGAACGGCGACAAGGTAGATGCCCTTAGCTTTATCGTCCACAAGGAATTTGCCTATGAACGTGGGAAAATCATCGTGGACAAACTCAAGAAAATCATCCCTCGTCAACAGTTTGAAGTGCCAATCCAAGCTGCTATCGGTCAGAAAATCGTTGCCCGTAGCGACATCAAGGCCCTTCGCAAAAACGTTTTGGCCAAGTGTTATGGTGGTGACGTTTCCCGTAAACGCAAACTCCTAGAAAAACAAAAAGCCGGTAAGAAACGGATGAAAGCCATCGGCTCTGTCGAAGTTCCACAAGAAGCCTTCCTCAGCGTTCTCAGCATGGATGAAGACGATAAGAAATAAACTTGATACAAAGAAACACTCCTGCATTTTGTTGCAAGAGTGTTTTCTCTTATTTACGTTTCATTTCACCTTGTGGGTAGTAAGTCCCTTCAGGCATATCATTGATGAAGACATGAATGGCTTCTTTGGGCGCATTAGTATTACGAGATACAACTTCGGTAACTTCACATGCTAAGGCAATCTTTTGTTCCTCCGTGCGTCCTTCAAACAAATCAATACGTACAAACGGCATATATTTCCTCCTTTATTTTTCGTTTATTGTACCATAGTTTTTATGATTCTCCAAGGATATTTTCATAATGTATTGCAAAGTATATTTATATTTTGTTATAATAATATCACGATTAACAATAAGGAGAATGATTTATGTTTAAGAAAAAAGCAACTCAGATAGTTAGCGAAACGTCAATAAAAAAATCTAGAAAGTTTCTTAATCGGAAAACAGCAGGAATAACTGGCGGTGTCCTACTTACAACATTTATCGGTTCACAATTAATGACTGCTGAGCTTCCTAAAAAAGATGACCTTTATGGACAACAGTATGTAACAGTCGTAAAACATCTTCAGGAAGCAGGTTTTAAAAATATTCAGGGGGTGGAAATTACTGATTTAGAATTTGGAAAAATAGGTGAAAGCGATCTTGTCGAACTCGTCTCTGTTGACGGAGAAGATTGGAAGGAAGGACGGGCTTTAAAAAATATCCCTATTACAATATCCTACCATGTTCCCAAAAAAGATGCCGTTGAATTCAACTTACCAGCTTCTAAAAATTTAGCAGATGTCGAGAAAGAGCTGAAAGATTCAGGTTTTAAACAAGTCGAACTAACTCCTGTTCTGCTAGTAGAAGAAGGCAATGCGGACAAAAAAGATAAAATTGATCGCCTTCAAATCGGAAATCACACCTATCAATCCAATCATTTTTACTCTACTAGTCTCCCTGTTACATTAACCTATTTTGACGTTAGCAAAGATAACATCAAACTACCAAAAAATCTAGCAGAGGCTAAAACAAAACCAGAGCTCGAAAAACAACTAACAACAGCAGGATTT
Organism: Streptococcus sp. 2018037; assembly: GCF_019754195.1. NCBI lineage: Bacteria > Bacillati > Bacillota > Bacilli > Lactobacillales > Streptococcaceae > Streptococcus > Streptococcus sp. 2018037. The sequence goes on along the minus strand of NZ_JAIJZQ010000004.1, from coordinate 30,066 downwards.
ACAGACATCAAATGGACTGCTGTTGCGGATAAGGATAAAGCAAAGCACGAAAAAATTCAAAAAATTAGTCTAGGTGGCGCAGAGCTTCAGTTGCCCGCCAAACAGGAGATTATCAGCAAAAAATCAACCCCCATTGTAATCACCTACTACGATTTCTCTAGCTTCGCTGAACTGCCATCATCCATTTCAACAAAAACAGCTGCAGATACTAAAAAATTGTTTACTGACGGTGGTTTTTCTCAAGTATCTGAAGTAGCAACAGAGACCAATGAAATTGCTAAAAATGGACAAATCATTGCGGTCGAGATTGATGGAAAATCTTTTAACGAAATGAATGATAAGGTCATCAAAAAAGATAGCAAAGTCATTATCAAATATTGGAACGCTGAAAAAGCTATTGCTGAGAAAGCACGTAAAGAGGAGGAAGAGCGTCTCGCCGCCGAAGCGCAAAAAGTTGCAGAAGCAGAAGCACAAAGCCAAGTTCAGCAATTTGCTGCTACACCATCTCAAAATACATATTATCCAAATTGTAAGGCAGTTAGACAAGCAGGAGCTGCACCAATCTATCGTGGTGAACCAGGTTACGGTAGTCATTTAGACCGTGATGGAGATGGAGTTGGGTGTGAGTAAGAAAAAACATTGACAGCGTTTACATTTTTTTTTGCTACACTATCCTTAAAGGAGGGATTACTCATGGCCTATAAATACCGTATGATTTTATCGTTCCTACTCGCTGGATTATGTTTGTATCTAGTAGCAACTGTTTTTGCCAAGAGTATATGGGAAGGACCTTTGTTTCTTGCATTTTCTTTTTACAGCCTAATATATGGTTGTGTTATGCTCTACAAGTGGAAACCAACGGCAGCTAAAATCATTTTTGAGTGTGTCGGAAATTTCTTATCATTCCCCTGGTCTTAATATCAAACAAGCTCAAAACGGGCTTGTTTTTCTATTTCCATAAGGACCATTTTATGATAAAATGGAGGGAGTGAAAATTTAAGATTGGAAAGAGAAAAGTGGCTCAATTATATTATAAATATGGGACAATGAACTCAGGAAAAACCATTGAGATTTTGAAGGTTGCCCACAACTATGAAGAACAAGGAAAACCTGTTGTTATCATGACATCTGCACTTGATACTCGTGATGCCTTTGGTGTTGTATCCAGTCGTATAGGCATGAGAAGAGATGCAGTGGCCATTGACGATGATATGGATATCTTTGGTTTTATTGAAAAAATGGAACCACGTCCTTACTGTGTTCTCATTGATGAAGCACAATTTCTTCGACGTCATCATGTCTACGCACTTGCTCGCGTAGTCGATGAACTAGATGTACCCGTTATGGCTTTCGGTCTTAAAAATGATTTCCGAAATGAACTGTTTGAAGGTTCCCAACATTTGCTCTTATTGGCTGATAAATTAGATGAAATCAAAACAATCTGTCAATATTGTTCTAAAAAAGCGACAATGGTTTTGAGAACGCAGGATGGAAAACCTACTTATGAAGGAGAACAAATCCAAATTGGTGGCAATGAAACCTACATTCCTGTCTGTCGCAAACATTATTTTTCACCAGAAATTAAAGATTTACCCTAATTTTTGAAAATGAAATGAGAAGCGGCTGTAAACTGAGCATCTGTATAGAACTGAATTTGCCTATGACTCTGTGCCAATTTTCATGACTTACATATTACAGAAAGGAAATGAACACGCCCTACAAGCTAACTGGAAGTGTGTTCGGTCAAATATTTAGAAAGGAATTGAATACGGGCTACGAACTGTGCAAAAAAGATAGTTTTTCCTAGGACGCTTTCGTCCTTCGTCAAAACTCCTATTTTTGCTTTGTTCGTTTAACGCCCTTAATATCTTAAAATTATGAACATCTACGATCAATTACAGGCGGTGGAAGATCGCTACGAGGAACTTGGTGAATTGTTGTCTGACCCTGATGTGGTCAGCGATACCAAGCGTTTTATGGAGTTGTCTAAAGAAGAAGCTGCAACTCGTGATACAGTAACAGCCTACCGCGAATATAAGACTGTACTTCAAAACATTGTCGATGCAGAAGAGATGATTAAAGAATCTTCTGGGGATGCTGACTTGGAGGAAATGGCTAAGGAAGAACTCAAACAAGCTAAAGCTGACAAAGAGGCTTACGAAGAAAAGCTGAAAATCCTTCTTTTACCAAAAGACCCTAACGATGACAAAAACATCATCTTGGAAATCCGTGGTGCCGCAGGTGGTGATGAAGCTGCCCTCTTTGCTGGAGACCTTTTGACCATGTATCAAAAGTATGCAGAAGGTCAAGGCTGGCGTTTTGAAGTCATGGAGGCTTCTTACAATGGTGTCGGCGGTATCAAGGAAGTGGTTGCCATGGTCTCTGGTCAATCCGTTTATTCAAAACTCAAGTATGAATCAGGAGCTCACCGTGTCCAACGTGTCCCTGTGACAGAAAGCCAAGGTCGCGTCCACACCTCAACAGCAACCGTTCTCATCATGCCAGAAGTGGAAGAAGTGGAATACGACATCGATCCAAAAGATCTTCGTGTCGATATCTACCACGCATCTGGTGCTGGTGGACAGAACGTCAACAAGGTTGCAACTGCCGTGCGTATCGTTCACTTGCCAACCAACATCAAAGTAGAGATGCAGGAAGAACGGACCCAGCAGAAAAACCGTGAAAAGGCCATGAAGATCATCCGTGCCCGTGTTGCGGACCACTTCGCACAGATTGCCCAAGATGAGCAGGATGCAGAGCGTAAATCAACCATTGGTACTGGTGACCGTTCAGAGCGTATCCGTACTTACAACTTCCCACAAAACCGTGTGACAGACCACCGTATCGGCTTGACCTTGCAAAAGCTGGATACTATCTTGTCAGGTAAGATGGACGAAGTCGTAGATGCCCTTGTTCTCTACGATCAGACGCAAAAACTAGAAGAGCTTAACAAATAATGAATTACGCTCAATTATTTGCAGCATACGAAGAACAATTAGTCGCAATCGGTGAAGAGGCAGAATCCCTGTCCTTCACCTTTCGTGGCTTAAAGGGACTGAACTTTACGGAATTTCTCCTCCTGCTCCGTCAGGAAGTTACACCGACTGACAAAGAAGAGATTGATGCGATTTTTCAGCAACTTTCCCAGCACCGACCTGCCCAGTACATTATCGGAAAGGCTGATTTTCATGGCTTGGAGTTTGCGGTGGATGAGCGAGTCTTGATTCCAAGACCTGAAACGGAAGAATTAGTTGATTTGATTTTGCAGGAAAATAGCGGAGCAGGTTTGCGTATCTTAGACATCGGTACAGGAAGCGGTGCCATAGCTATTTCCCTTGCAAAAGCTAGACCTGATTGGGAAGTGGTTGCGGTTGATATTTCAAAGGATGCCCTAGCAGTGGCTCAGGAAAATGCAAGAACCAACCAAGTCTCTGTTCACTTTCTAGAATCGGATGTCTTGCAAGCAGTGAAAGGGCAATTTGACATCATTGTTTCCAATCCGCCCTACATCTCACCAGATGACACAGATGAAGTTGGACTCAATGTATTGACTTCTGAGCCACATCTGGCCTTATTTGCGGAAGAAGATGGACTAGCTATTTATAGACAAATTGCGGAGCAAGCAGGGACATTTTTGAAGGAGAATGGAAAACTCTACTTTGAAATTGGCTACAAGCAAGGGCAAGACCTAACTGACTTACTCGCTCTGCATTTTCCAAAAAAGCGAATTCGAGTCCTCAAAGACCAATTTGGACAGGATAGAAAGGTTGTCGCGGATGACAATGGATAAACTCCGAAAAATTCTTGAAAATGGTGGAGCCGTGGTTTTGCCGACTGAGACAGTCTATGGGCTTTTTGCCCAAGCCTTGAATGAAGATGCAGTCAATCGCGTCTATCAGTTGAAACAGCGTCCGAGGGATAAGGCAATGAACTTAAATGTCTCAAATCTGAACGATATCTATTTTTTCAGTCAAAATCCACCCCATTATCTGGAAAAACTGTATAATAGGTTTATGCCAGGACCACTAACGATTATCCTGAAAGCGAACGATAACGTTCCTTTTTGGGTTAATTCTGGTCTGGATACTGTTGGATTTCGTCTTCCCAATCACGAACAAACCTTACGTTTGATTTCAGAGACTGGCCCACTTATTGGACCATCCGCCAATATTTCAGGAAATGAAAGTGGCAAGAAGTTTTCGGACATCCAGGCACAATTTTCAGTTGATTTGCCTGGCATTGAGGATGACCAAGCTCTGACAGGCATTGATTCAACGATTTTGGACCTTTCTGGACAGAAAGCACGGATTTTGCGCCAAGGTGCTATCAGCCGCGAAGAAATTCAGAAAGCCATTCCCGAAATAGAATTTGAGGTAGTTTTATGATTCGTCCCATTGAGAAAGGTGACTTGGTAGTCATCCGAGAAATCAATGCTCAATCCTTAGGGTATGATTGTTCATTGGAACAAACTGAGCGACAGTTTTTTAGATGCACGAGTACATTGGGGCATATCTTATTGGTCTATATAGATGACATAAGTGGCGCAGTGCAAGGTTATATTCACGCACAGGTCTATGAAAGTCTCTATTCAGATACAGGTCTCAATATTCTCGGACTAGCTGTTTTGCCTAGTCATCAAGGACAAGGGATTGGAGCAAGTCTGCTGAAAGCCGTTGAGCAAATTGCACAGAAAGAAGGCTACCATTTTATTCGCCTCAATTCTGCTGAAAGTCGTCTCCAAGCCCATCTTTTCTACGAAAAGAATGGCTATCACTCCGATAAAATGCAGAAGCGTTTTATCAAGCACATTTAGCCCAATACAAAGGAGTACCGTATATGATTTTTGACAAAGTTAACTACAAAGAATTTGATAAAGAAGTTTGGGAAGCTATCCAAGCTGAAGAAAAACGCCAACAAAATAATATCGAATTGATTGCGTCTGAAAACGTTGTTTCTAAAGCTGTTATGGCAGCTCAAGGTTCTATTTTGACCAATAAATACGCAGAAGGTTACCCAGGTCGTCGTTACTATGGCGGTACGGAATGCGTTGACGTAGTTGAAAGTTTAGCTATTGAACGTGCTAAAGAAATATTTGGTGCAAAATTTGCTAACGTTCAGCCACACTCAGGAAGCCAGGCCAATTGTGCTGCCTACATGGCCTTGATTGAGCCAGGAGACACTGTTATGGGGATGGACTTAGCTGCAGGTGGTCACTTGACTCACGGTGCATCAGTTAGCTTCTCAGGACAAACTTACAACTTTGTAGCTTACAATGTTGACGAAGAAACTGGCTTGCTTGATTACGATGCAATTTTAAAACAAGCAAAAGAAGTGCAGCCAAAATTGATTGTAGCAGGTGCTTCAGCCTATGCACGTACAATTGACTTTGCTAAATTCCGTGAAATTGCAGATGCAGTTGGTGCCAAACTGATGGTAGATATGGCTCATATTGCTGGTCTTGTAGCTGCTGGTCTCCATCCAAACCCAGTTCCTCACGCTCATATCACAACAACAACAACTCACAAAACACTTCGTGGACCTCGTGGTGGTTTGATTTTGACCAATGATGAAGAGCTCATCAAAAAAATCAACTCAGCTATCTTCCCAGGCATCCAAGGTGGTCCATTAGAGCATGTTATTGCTGCAAAAGCCGTATCTTTCAAAGAAGTTTTGGACCCAGATTTCAAAGACTATGCTCAAAAAGTGATTGAAAACAGCAAGGCCATGGCCGAAGTCTTCCTTGCAAACCCTAACTTTAAAGTCATCACAGGTGGAACAGACAACCATCTCTTCCTCGTTGACGTGACCAAAGTTGTTGAAAATGGTAAAGTTGCTCAGCATCTCTTGGATGAAGTAAATATTACTCTCAATAAAAACTCAATTCCTTACGAAAAACTCTCACCATTCAAAACAAGCGGTATCCGTATTGGCTCTGCGGCCATTACTGCTCGCGGTTTTGGAGTAGAGGAAGCTCGCAAGGTTGCACAACTAACTATCAAAGCACTTGAAAATGCAGAAAATGAAACCGCTCTTGAGGAAGTCCGTCAAGAAGTGCGTGCTTTGACAGATCAATTCCCACTTTACGAAGGTTTATAATGGATATATTTGTAAAAAAAGCCATCATACATCAATTTAGTCCTGATGATACAGAGCTGGTCCTTGCCGACCAGCTTTTGACTGTTAGCCCAAAAATAGAAGAATATTTGCGTAAAAAGATTGAACGTGTCTTTTCTGATGAAGCAAAAACAGGACAATTTAACCCCGACAATCCTTTTCTTGACTATTTAGATGGCGACCTACTGACCAACTCTGTCAAGATTGCTAATCTCTGGAAAGAGGAATTCTCCATTTCAGAAAATCTCAAGACCAATGATTTAATCTTTATTGAGTTTGAACGAAATGGTGTGGAGCATTTCGCCTTTCTAAGAATTGCCTTACGTGAAAATCTCGCCCATGTTGGTCTGGAAAGTGGAAGTCCTTTAAAAATCACCCAGAATAATTTACCTGGAGCGGGTTCAGCACCTGATGAAGCCTTGATTGTCAATCTTCAAACGCGGAAGTATCATTTGATTGAGAAAAGAATCAAACACAATGGAGCCTTCCTCAATTATTTCTCATATAATCTTCTGCAAGTTACACCAGCTATTTCTGCAAAAAAATCAATCAAAGCAGTAGAGCAAACTGCACAGAAGATTGCTGACAATTTCCATCAAGGCGATTTTCAATTTCAATCGAAAGTCAAGTCAGCTATTTTCAACAATTTGGAAGAAGATAACGAGCTTTCACCTGAAAAATTGGCTGATCAGTTATTCGACAACAACCTGACCGCTCGTTTAAATTTCGTCGATCAACTGAAAGAGGTCATACCTGATAAGATTTCCTTCGATGAAATTGATAGTAGCCGTCAACTTAAGAAATTTGAAAATCAGAAGCTATCTTTATCAAACGGAATTGAGTTGATTGTGCCAAATGCAATCTATGAGGATGCAGAATCGGTTGAGTTTATTCAAAATGACAACGGGACCTATTCTATTCTTATCAAAAATATTGAAGACATAAAGAGCAAGTAAATGAAAAAACTGATACGTACGCTGATACTTCTTTTGCTGATTTTTCTCGGTTACAAATTCTATCAAACCTACAGTGCAGTCAAGCAAGTGATGACCTACCAAACTATGGTACAAGAAGTATTGGCAGAAAACGACACACCAGCTAATGAAGAACTAGTCCTAGCAATGATTTACACAGAAACCAAGGGACAAGAAGCAGATGTCATGCAATCAAGTGAGTCCGCTACTGGCTATGCTAACACCATCACGGATAGCAGAGAGAGTATCTGGCAAGGAATTATCTACCTGACAGAAAACCTACGGTTGGCTGAGGAAAAAGGAGTAGAGGTTTGGACAGCAGTTCAGGCATATAATTTCGGTCCAGCCTATATTGACTATATTGCTGAGCATGGTGGAGAACATACACTCTCGTTAGCGAAAGAATACTCCAGAACAGTAGTAGCACCAAGCTTAGGGAATACTACAGAAGAAACATATACCTATTTTCACCCCTTGGCTTTGCTAAATGGTGGGAAGTTATATGTAAATGGTGGAAATATCTACTATGCTAGACAGGTTCGTTTTAATATGCACCTGATGCGCCTCATTAATTTATTTTAATACCTATCAAACTCATCGGAAATCTGATGAGTTTTTAACTACAGCATTTTTACAAACTAGGTAAAATTGTAGTATAATAAAGAGAATAGGAGACAGAGTGATGAAACGAAATGTATTGATTACAGGTGCAAGTAGTGGTATTGGCAAAGCAATCGCTTATGTGTTTGCTGCTAATGGTGATAATATCATCATTACAGGACGAAGATTGGACAAACTAGAAGAAATTAAGCAAGATATTGAAAAGCAATACCATGTTCAGGTATCAGTTCATTCATTTGATGTTACGAATATGGAACAAACGATTGTAAATTGTCAAAAAATTTTAGAAGAAGTTGGTCAAATTCATATTTTGGTAAACAATGCTGGTCTGGCATTGGGATTGGACAAATTCCAAGACTATGATTTGACTGACATGATGACAATGATTGATACCAATATTAAAGGATTACTAACTGTGACACGTCAGTTATTGCCACAAATGGTTGAAAATAATGAGGGTCATATTATCAATATTGGATCAACGGCCGGTATTTACGCCTATGCAGGAGCTGCTGTCTATGCTGCAACCAAATCAGCTGTCAAGGTGCTTTCAGACGGGATCCGTATTGACACGATTGATAAAAATATCAAGGTAACTACGTTACAACCCGGTATCGTTGAGACTGATTTTAGCCAAGTCCGTTTTCATGGAGATAAAGAGAGAGCAGCGACAGTCTATCAGGGAATCGATGCTCTTCAAGCAAATGATATTGCCAACTGTACGCTATTTGTTGCAAATCAACCTGCACACGTGCAGATTTCTGATATGACCATTATGGCAACCAAGCAGGCAACTGGCTTTACTATTCATAGGGATTAGAGGGGAGATAGCTAGAATGAAAAGAAAATATTTAGCACTCGCTCTTGGCTTGCTCACTATCATGTCGCTTTCTGCCTGTCAAACTGAAAAGAAGGGTAGTTCCGCAAGTACCTCAACTGCTGATACCCAGGTTTCTAATGCCAATACAAGCACTTCATCAACAATCCAACGTGAGATTTCTCTTAGTTCTATGGATATAGATGCTCTAATGCAAGGCAATTACGATAGTATACTAGGCACCTGGCAAAATAGTCAAGGAAATTCACTGGTCTTCAATAGCAAAGGATTAGTAGCAGATAGCCAATCCTTACTTGGTCGCGGAAAAATAACTGACGGAATTTTTGAAACAGGCTATGTAGACGCAACGATTGGCGATGTAACACTATTAATGATTCCAAAAGGTACACAAGCAAATACAACTGAGACAGACACTACTGACTCTACGCGCGATAGAATGATTGTAATAAGCCAAGAAACAGCAGCAGACGTGGTAGATGTTTATTATCGCTTGACTAATTCAGCCACTAGCGGTATAGACCCATTAAAAAATACTGAAACAGGCGTCCAGTTGGATAGTGGGCCAAAAACGATTGATTATGCCAACTCAATTTTAGGCGAAAACAATTGGCGCGTCATTGAAGGTAACTACACGCGCACCGAATCTATTCCTTATAATATTTTGGAAGGTGATGATAATGCCCGTTACACTATTTACCAAAACGGCGTCATTATCAATGCAGATTATCAAATTGTTTATCAACCATAATGATTTTCTAGGAGGTTAGACATGACATTCACATCATTTGAACCAACACGCAATGTTCAAGATTTTCATTTGGCAGCCTTTGCCTACTATGATGGACTAGATGTAATCGACCAACTCAAACCAGGAACACCTGTTCAGCTAGTCGGAGAGCCTTCAAACCCACATGACTCAGAAGCTGTAGCAATCTTTTATCAGGGCACAAAGTTAGGATATATCCCATCGGATAAAAACTCACTAATCAGTCGGTTAATCTATTTTGGACACGGCGATATTCTAGAGGCACGTATTCAGATGTCTAATACAGAAAATCATCCTGATCGCCAGTTTCGAGTCGTTGTAAAACTAAAAGATAATCGTAAAAATGATAGTCGGTAATTTACCAAACTAACCATTTTCTACTTAACACGGAGTTGTGCTCTCCATTTTTGTTCTTCAATAATACTTAAAAAGGCTGCAAACTCCCTATCCAGGCGATGTTGGTAGGCCTTATTTTTTATTGTGAGGTCTTCAAGGAACACTGGATAGGTTCCTTTTTTATACAATTCTCCTTGAAAGAAGAAGCGGTCCGATAATTTATCAACTGAAACAAGCGAAGAACGCCAGCGGCTTTTACGAGAATGAGAAGGTTTCCAAGATATTTTTAATTGCTTCTCGTAAAAGTACCAGCCCATAATATAGATTTTAGTAATCTGATTTCGTTTTCTGTCTTGATAGAAACAAGGAACTGCATAAACATTTCCATGCTTTGTTTGCAAAAAAGGATGAAAATCTTTTATCTTTTCGTATTCTTTCTTTGGAATAAGGGTTAATTGATTATCCTTAATAACCTTTTTCTCATCAATAGTATACGAATATCGGTAGGGGTCATAAATGGTTGACTGCCCACGCGCTCTATAACGCTCTGCCATTTCCTTAAAAATAGGTAGATGTCCATAACCATCCATCAGACTAGATAGACTAAGTCCTCGTCGATTATTATTTTTCTTCACACCAAGAATCTGGCAGGTAGGCCAATAATTGATAGGAATGGCTCCTAATCCGACCAGAAGGCCGGCGCTGTCAAAATGACTGGCAAAGCGTACCTCACGAGTGTGACCAATCTCATTTTTCAAATCAACAAATACAGGTTGCTTGTCCTGTTCAAAAACAATTATATAATTTCCAGAAGACTCCGTATTTTCTCTAATTGGAACGGTGTAGAAGTGGTGAAAATTTGGTAATTCTAGTAACTTTCCAAGTGTTGATGTTTTCATAACACAAGTATAACAAAAAATATTTTTCAAATCCACAAAAATGTTTAATTCGTTAAACAAAAATAAAAAAAGCTGGGAAAGACATCCATGACGACTTTCCCACTCCCACCGTTTATTCAAGGATAGGTGATAATTGTCTTATCTACCGAATCTTCCAAAGCCTGGCGCGATTCTTCTGATAAACGCAAATCTGCAAGGGTTTGTTCTGAAAAATAGTAGGGATTTAAACTATCTACAAATGCAGAAATTGAAATGATAGCTTTCTCCAATATCAGAGATTTTTCAGTGTAAGCAAAGGGAATAGCAGACCAATCATCACTCTCAAACATTTCTAAAATATCTTTTTGAACTTGAATTTCAGCCTCATTTTTAGCTGAAACTAGGATTGCTTTTAGTGTAGTACGAAAACTCTCCTTGTCTTGCACCAAGTCTTCCAAGGTCAGCAAGCTTTCATCTGCCTTCTCATAAAAAATATCTAATTCCGTCTCTGACGAAGTAGTCACATGGAGCCAGTCAGCCTTGATACTGGTTTTCATTACTGCATAGGCAGATGTATTTTCAAAGGGACTGCTGCGCGTTTGAGGGTAGAGAACAATCCACTCTTTCTGGAATAGATTGTCAGGTTTAGCTATTTTCAATTCCTCCTCAGAAGCTGTACCAATCCGCTGGCTAATAGCAGTAGTGTCATCTTGCTGATAGAATCCAATGATACACGGATTTTGCGGACCACCTATGGCATCAATTTTCATTCCTAGATCATTAATAATACGTATGTTCAAGGAATGAAACTGCTCATTTAATAGTCGATTTTGCTCTTTTCCGAGCCAGTAAATTCCGATACAAGATAGACCAGTGGCAATAAGCAAGATAAGTAACAGCACTTTCGAGTATTTCAGCACAGCCATCACACCTTTCTAAAACGTTTTCATTCACATATTATCATATAAAAATATCAAAAGCAACTATTTTAAGGTACTGCATTAAACGGTTACGCTAGTATATAAATTCTAAGTTTACGACAGGAATGTTTAATGATAAAATATAGGTAAATTCGAACTCATAATTTAATAGGTGTAGATACAACACCGTTGGAGGATACTATGGATGAACAAAATCAATTCAATTGGGTAAACTTTTATAAGGAATTTGCTTGGAAATTAGTAGACTATAAAGATAATAGAGCAGAACTGGTTGAGAAAGTAAAAGCTATCTATACCAAAACAAAGATACATATGCCCACGTTAGAAAAGGACAATCAACTGAGAGATATTGATCCTTTTACGATATTTGGACTCTTCAATAAGCAAATAAAAGAGAAGAATCGCATCAAAATTCTGACAGCTATAGCAGAATTATTCCACCTCCAAGCGGAAATCCCATCCTCTTTTGAAAGCATACCAGTACTGAATAATCAGAATGCGACTTTCTATTACTTCATCGGAGATCGTGATGAGAAAGATATTGATGACTTATGGGAACTTTTCATTGCTGCTTTGACCTATAGCAAGGAGCCTACGGCTGAGAAGAAAGAAAAATTTTCACACTATTTTGATTTGGCTATAAACAAGAAAGGAAATGGTAACAGCAAGATTACGATGGCCTTGTATTGGATTGCTCCTGACTTTTTCTTGAACTTAGATAGCAGAAATAAGTGGTATGTGTACGAATCTGGGGAGATTCCTACTGATGTCATCAAAAAACTACCAAAGATGAAGTCAAAAATTTCTGCCGATGATTATTTTTATATATCGGACTCTATGCATCATTATTTAAACAGTGCAGAGAGCAAACTGAAAGATTTTAAAGAATTATCAGCCATGGCTTGGAAATACTCTAAACAAATCAATCACGAAGAGAAGGAAAGAAGTGCAAGAGCAATTTCTCCACTGACTGATGAAGCTGATACTGGAAACGAGATAGGTGGAGAAGAGGTAGTAGAAGATAGCTATACGAAAAATCACTTCCTATCAGAAGTCTATATGACAGAAGAAGAGTATGATAAATTAACCTCCATACTCCAAATGAAAAAGAATATCATCTTACAAGGAGCTCCAGGAGTTGGAAAGACGTTTGTTGCAGAACGCCTAGCATTTTCATTAATGGGTAAACCAGATTTAGAAAGGGTCATGACAATTCAGTTTCACCAAAGCTATTCCTACGAGGACTTCATCATGGGCTTTAGACCTTCGACAAGTGGCTTTGAGCTGAGAAGGGGGGCATTCTATACTTTCTGCAAAAAAGCAGAATCTGACAAGGGTCATGATTATTTCTTTATTATTGATGAAATAAACAGGGGAAATTTGAGCAAAATTTTTGGTGAACTGTTTATGCTGATAGAAAATGACAAACGAGGCAAGTCTTTACAGCTCCTCTACTCGGATGAGCAATTCTCAATTCCAGAAAATCTATATATCATCGGCATGATGAATACCGCAGATAGGAGTTTAGCCCTACTTGATTTTGCACTAAGACGACGCTTTGCCTTCTTTGACATTAAGCCAGGTTTTTCAACTGCGGGATTCAAAGATTATCAAATAAATCTGAAAAACGAAAAATTCGATAGACTCATTTCCTGTGTAGAAAAGCTAAATCAGGCCATTTCAACAGAGGAAGTACTGGGAGATAGCTTCTGTATTGGGCATAGTTACTTCTGCGGTTTATCGGCAGAAGTACTGGACCAAGGTTTGCTAGAAGCCATTGTTGAATATGAACTGATTCCCCTATTGAAAGAATATTGGTTTGATGAACCGACAAAAATTCATGATTGGAGTAGTAAGTTAAGGAGTACCATCCAGTGATACCTGTCCACAATATCTACTATATGCTATCTTACGCATTCAAAATCCTTCATAAGCAGGAATATAAACGGATTGCTACTGAAGAATTTAAAAATGCTGCAGATCTACTGGCGGAAATAATGAGCATTAGCCTCTCGATACAGGTAAAAAGAGGACTTGGTCGAGAGTATCGTTCTCAAACCGAGTCACTCTCGGCACTTAAAGGTAAAATACATATCGCTGAATCTTTAACACCTCCGAATTGGCGTAGAAAGCAACTTGTTTGCCAATACGATGATTTTTCTCTTGACAGTACAATGAATCGCATTATCAAAGCAAGCATTGAGATACTGCTAAAAGCTGATATAAGCAGGGACAGGAAAAAGAAATTGAGAAAACTCTTAGTTTTCTTTGGAGAAGTCTCAAAAGTTAATCTACACTCAATCAATTGGAATTTACAATATAATCGAAACAATCAATCGTATCAATTACTAATGTCAATCTGCTATTTGGTAGTGAATGGATTAATTCATACAGAGAGGGAGGGGAATAAGAAATTGATGAATTTTCTTGATGAGCGGAGGGAATCCTTGCTATATGAGAAGTTCATTCTTGGATATTATAAAAAGCATTATCCCCAAATACAGGTTACCGCCTCTCAGATACCTTGGGCACTAGATGATGGTTTTGGAGAAATGCTCCCAATCATGCAGAGTGATATTTACCTCAAATATAAAGATACTATATTGATTATTGATGCTAAATATTATTCTAGTAACACACAGATTCGCTTTGATAAGCGCACACTCCATTCAAATAATCTATACCAAATTTTTACCTATGTGAAAAATCAGGCTTATCGCCTGTCAGATTCAAACGATACAGTAGCGGGAATGCTTCTATACGCTAAAACAGATATAGATATTCAACCTAATCAGGTCTACCAAATGCATGGAAACCAGATTAGTGTCAAAAATTTGGACTTAAACCTGCAGTTTGCAAGTATTGCTGAACAACTGGATGACATCATTACATCGCATTTTCTATCCCCTCCAAAACGGTACTAGTTAGAGTTTTAAGCTAGAAAATAAAAAAGGTCTTGATAGGAATCAAGCCCTTTTTTATAAACACTTATCCAAACTAGGTAACTTCTTGTAAAGATTAAATTTAAAATACTTCTAATACCGAAATAATGATATAATATTTATTATAAAATTAGTGAGTAAAAGTTATGTATATTTTTGAGACAACTGAACAGAATAATTCCAAAGCAAATGATTTTGAAACAAAGTCGTTACTTTATTTAATGAGTTTTAAAACTGATAGTACAGATATAGATACATTTTTTGTAGATTGTTTTAATGATATTACGGGAGCAAGTAGTGACTTGTTGAAACTTTGGGATGTTCAAGCTAAGAACATTTCTTCTCTAAGACCTAAAACTATCGGGAAAAGTCTAATAACATTATTTCAAAACTTTATATCATCTGTTGATTTTTATGAGTATATTCTTTTTATTCCAAAGTTAAAATCGAACTATCTAATGGATATTTCATTAACTGAATTTAAAATTGATAATTTTAAAGATATAGCTAAAATAAGGGAGGGGCTTGAAGAAGAATATAAGCGAAGAAAGAAGCTAGGTTCGCTAAATATAAAACAATTGTCACAATTGAATACTTTTTTAGAACAGATACATTTTGTAACAGGTGATAGTTCAAAGGCCATCTATATCAAAAATATCATTCAATTTAAAAGTAATATTAGAGATGACAATTTCTTTGAGTCAGTTTTTAACGAAGTTAGAAGTAAACAAACCGAGTTAAAAAATATAAATATACATAATATTTCAATCAACAGCATTGAAGAAGTTTTAAAATTAAACAAACATCTTACTAAGAGACAATTGGAAACATTGGTTGTTAATAGGATAATTGGGGTTGAATTATTTAAACAACGTATTCCAAATGATTTCTTTGATGTAATCAATGATAAATCATCTTCGGATAGGAAAGACATTATTCAAGATTGCAACGCCAATTTATCCAGATTATTATTTGATAAAAATAGTAATAAGAAAAAATTTTGGTCACTTCTTGAACAAATATTGATTTTAGTAGAAGAGAAAGATGATATTTATCAAATTTTAAATAGAATCAAACAATATCAAATTCCTAAAATTATAAACGACGACTATACATTATTATACATGATTTCAATGGTTAAAGAAGGGATGGAAGAAAATGCTTGTTAAAAAGATTGCTTTCGGAAATTTAGAAGAAGCATTTATTGAGGAAGGTTTAACTGACGGTGTTAATATAATTTTTAGCGATGATAATAACAAAGGTAAAACGTTATTATTTCAAGCATTTATGTATTCAATTGGCAATACACCTATTTTTCCCGGAAACTTTAAAAAAGAAGATTACTATTTTTATTCAATGATTAATTGCGCAGGGGTTGATTACGAATTTTTACGAAAAAAAGACACATTTCTGGTTATTTTTCTTCAAGAATTTCATATTTTTGAAACTCTTTCGGAATTAAAATACTTTTTAAAACAACAAAAAATTTTTGATATTCCAGTGATTGAGAAAAACGGTAGGGAAAAAGTAGCAGATTTAGAACTTTTTTATGAGTTGTTTTTTGTAGGACAGGATAATAGAAATCCCTCAAATATTATTAATAAAGGATATTATAATAAGAGTGATTTTTTCAGTATGATAGTCGCACTGAAAGGATATTCTAATATTAGTAATAGTAAAGAATTAGATGAAATAAAAGAAGAAATCAATGCAGTCAAGAACGAAATTAAAGCCAATAAAAAATATTTAACATTACTTAAGACAGATAAACAAGTTTCTAGTTATTTGGATAAATTCACTAGTAATGAAGAATTTGAGAATTTTAAAAATCGTTCGAAGCAACTAAATGATAAAATTGGAGAAATAAAACGAGACCGAAATAGAGAACAAGCTAGACAGGATAAATTAGTTCAACTATTGAAAGAGCTTAATTCGCTTAATAGGGAAATAAAAAGCGGGAATGTTTATTGTACTGATTGTGGAAGCTCTCACATCAGCTTTAAAAATCGCGATGTTAATTTTGACTTAAGTAATGCTGAGGTTAGGAAGCATGTTTTAAATTCTATTGATTTTCAAATTTCAATGAGCAAAAATGAAGTTACCGAGTTAAATGAAGAACTTAATAAAATTCAAGATGAATTAAAAACTCTTTTAATGGATACCCCTAATGATTTTAGAAAAAGTTTATTGTATTCTGAAATTATCAAAACAGATATGAATTATGATGATAAATTGTTGGAACTAGATAGAAAACTACACAGCTTACAATTTGATAAATCAATTATAGAACAAAAAGGATTAACAAATAGGGATGGAATAAAATCAATTAAAGAGAATGTTGTTGCAAAAATGAATACTCTTTATAAAGTGATTGACCCAGATGGAAAGTTAGTCTTTGATGATTTATTTACTAAGAAGGAAGCTACATATTCGGGAAGTGACGGACAAGTATATTATTTTTGTAGACTAATCTCTCTAAATAATTTATTAAAACATACTTATCCTATTATCAATGATTCTTTTAGAGAGGGGGAAATTTCAACTAGAAAAGAGGAACTAATGATTGATTATTATAAGAAATTAAATAAGCAAGTTATTCTTTCAGCTACCTTAAAAAATCAAGAGTATGCTGTTGATAAATACTCAAATATAGATGGTGTAAATGCCATTGACTACAGTATAAATGATGACAGCAAGATTCTTAATTCAAAATATACTGATGAGTTTATACTTATTTTAAAAAAGTTTAATATAGAAACATCGACAATTTATTAAAAATCTTTTTCAGTTTTACGAATTCCTGTATTAATTTTAAAAAAGAAATAGAGTATAAAAAAGAATTAGCTAGAAATTTTTTCTGGCTAATTCTTTTTTCGGGGGGATTTAGGGGGGAATCAAACGAAGATTCGCCCTTTTTAGACTAATTTGTTCCTGCTAAACTGCTGTAGAATCGCTATTTTGAAGGTAAATCAAGCCTCTCCATTATTCCCACTCAACTGTTGCTGGTGGTTTACTTGTTATATCATAGACGATGCGGTTGACGTGGTCTACTTCGTTTACGATGCGGACAGAGATTTTTTGAAGAACATCCCATGGTAGTTTGGCAAAGTCAGCTGTCATTCCATCGACAGAAGTGATAGCACGGATGGCGATAGTGTAGTCGTAGGTACGACCATCTCCCATGACACCTACGGAGCGAACGCCAGTATTAACCGTGAAATATTGCCACACATCGCGGTCAAGACCCGCTTTTGCAATTTCCTCACGCAAGATAGCGTCAGATTCGCGAACGGTTTGAAGTTTTTCCTCAGTGATTTCACCCATGACACGAATGGCAAGGCCTGGTCCTGGGAATGGTTGGCGCCATACAACTTCATCCGGCATACCAAGAGCAGTACCGAGGGCACGAACTTCATCCTTAAAGAGAGTATTGAGCGGTTCAATCAACTTGAACTGCATATCTTCTGGCAGACCACCAACGTTGTGGTGAGATTTAATTGTTTCAGCAGTATCCGTTCCTGACTCGATAATATCGGTATAAAGTGTTCCCTGAGCCAAGAATTCAACATCCGTCAATTTGCTTGCTTCGTCGTCAAATACGTAAACAAATTCATTACCGATGATTTTACGTTTCTTCTCAGGGTCAGATACGCCAGCAAGTAAATCCAAGAAACGCTTAGCAGCATCAACGCGAATAATATTGAGACCGAACTTGCCACCCAACATCTCCATAACCTGATCGCCTTCATTCTTACGAAGAAGTCCGTGATCAACAAAGATACAGGTCAATTGGTCACCAATAGCGCGTTGGAGCAGGACCCCAACAACAGAAGAATCGACACCGCCTGACAAACCGAGCAAGACTTTCTTGTCACCGACTGTTTGGCGGATTTTTTCAATTTCTGTTTCGATGAAGTTTTCCATTGTCCAGTCGCCTTTGGCTCCACAGATACCAAACGCAAAGTTTTTCAAAATATCGTTTCCATATACGGAATGACGAACTTCTGGATGGAATTGGATACCGTAGATACGGCGTTCAGTATTTTCAATAGCAGCAAAAGGACAGTCAGCAGACAGACCAACCAAGTGGAAATCAGCAGGAATTTCAGTTACAGCATCCCCGTGGCTCATGAGTACAAGCTGCTCTTCTGGTGTTCCAGCAAAAAGCGCTGATTCAGTCTTCAGTTGAAGATTTGATTGACCATATTCACGATTTCCAGCCTCACCAGCAGGAACAACCTTACCTCCCAATTTATGGGTAATTAACTGCATACCATAGCAAATCCCTAAGATAGGAATACCCAATTCAAAGATTTCTGGATCAATATCAAAGGCATTTTCTGCGTACACAGAGTTTGGTCCACCTGAAAGAACGATACCAATTGGATTGATGGCACGGACTTCCTCAGCTGTAATTTTATGGTTTTTCAATTCTGAAAAGACACCAAATTCACGAATTCGACGTGAAATAAGTTGGTTGTACTGGCTACCATAATCCAATACAATAATTTTTTGGACATCTTGTTTTGTCATGTTTTTCCCTTTCGTTTTGAAAAAAATTCAAATACTAGTAGTTATTTTAACATAAAAGCGAACATTTTCCAAATTTTATTTGTTAAATATCTGTTTTGCAAACTATGAATGATAATAAAAATGTTAGTGTTCGTATTTTTATTGTTTTTACTTACTTTATTTTAGGTAATCTGACTTCATTGTTTGCCTAGGAGAATTTTACCAATAGAGTGTGGCCTGAATTAGCCAAACGCCTTTATTTTTGGTAAACTAGAAAGAAGAGAAAGGCTAGATAAATGAAAGCAGCATATATCACAATTCACGATAAAATTAAGGAACAAATCGATAACGGAATCTGGAAAATTGGTCAACGTTTACCAAGTGAACGCGATTTAGCAGATGAATTTGGTGTTTCTCGTATGACGCTCCGTCAAGGAATCACACTTTTAGTGGAAGAAGGGGTGCTACAACGCAAGATTGGTTCCGGTACTTATGTCGCCAGTACACGGGTTCAAGAAAAAATGCGAGGAACGACTTCCTTTACTGAATTAGTACAACTCCAAGGAAAGACGCCACGCAGCAAATTATTATCCTATACACGAACCAAACCTAATGAAAAAGAAGTTGAACAATTAGGTTTATCCCGGGGTGAGTATGTTATTCGAATGGAACGGGTCCGCTATGCAGATAATGTTCCCGTCGTGTATGAGGTTGCCAGCATTCCTGAACGCTTGATAAAAAATGTCCCCAAAGAAGATGTTACCAACCATTTCTTTAAAACACTTATGGACAATGGTTATCGAATTGGAACGAGCAAACAAACCATTTTTGCTCGTTTAGCCAATGACAAAGTGGCTCAATATTTACAAATTTCTAAAAACCAGGCTATTCTCGCACTAAAACAGGTATCTTATCTCGAAGATGGTCAAGCATTTGAATTTGTAAATAGTCAGTACGTTGGAGAACGTTTCGAATTCTATTTAGAAAATAATTAACATAAAAATAATTATGTAAAACATTTTAAAATCCGTAATCTTTCTGGTGATGACGGATTTTCTTATTTATAAAATATGGAATTTTTGATATAATAAAGTTTATGGAAATTGAAAAAACCAACCGAATGAATGCCTTATTTGAATTCTACGCAGCCTTGCTAACAGACAAGCAAATGAACTACATTGAGCTCTATTATGCCGATGATTACAGTTTGGCTGAGATTGCTGAAGAATTTCAAGTCAGCCGTCAGGCGGTCTATGATAACATTAAACGAACAGAAAAATTACTGGAAGACTACGAGATGAAGCTACATATGTATTCTGACTATGTGGTGCGTAGCCAGATTTTCGATGAAATACTGAACAAGTATCCAGAAGATGCTTATTTGAAGGAAAAAATCGCTATTCTAACCAGTATTGATAATAGAGAATAAGAGGAGAAGTATATGGCTTTTGAAAGCTTAACAGAACGTTTGCAGAATGTGTTTAAAAATCTGCGTCGTAAGGGAAAAATTTCTGAGAGTGATATTCAGGAAGCAACCAAGGAAATCCGTCTAGCCTTACTAGAAGCCGACGTTGCCTTGCCAGTTGTCAAAGACTTTATCAAGAAAGTACGTGAACGTGCTATCGGTCATGAAGTCATTGATACTCTGAACCCTGCTCAACAAATCATCAAAATCGTTGATGAAGAATTGACGGCTGTATTGGGTTCTGAAACTTCAGAAATTATCAAATCACCAAAAATTCCAACTATCATTATGATGGCTGGTTTGCAGGGTGCTGGTAAAACGACCTTCACAGGTAAGTTGGCTAACAAACTCAAGCAGGAAGAGAATGCCCGTCCACTCTTGATTGCTGCTGATATTTATCGTCCAGCTGCCATTGACCAGTTGAAGACCCTTGGTCAACAAATTGATGTACCTGTATTCGAGTTGGGCAATCAAGTCCCTGCCCTGGAAATCGTTCGTCAAGGTTTGGAGCAAGCTAAAGCTAATCATAATGACTACGTTCTGATCGATACAGCAGGTCGTTTGCAAATTGACCAAGCCCTTATGGCCGAATTGAGAGAAATCAAAGAGTTTGCTCAGCCAAATGAAATCCTCTTAGTCGTCGATGCCATGATTGGTCAGGAAGCTGCCAACGTTGCGCGTGAGTTCAATGATCAACTGGCTATTACTGGTGTGATTTTGACCAAGATTGACGGTGATACACGTGGTGGTGCAGCCTTGTCTGTCCGTCACATTACTGGTCAGCCAATCAAATTTACCGGTACTGGTGAAAAAATCACCGACATCGAAACCTTCCACCCAGACCGTATGTCCTCGCGTATTCTGGGCATGGGTGACATGCTGACCTTGATTGAAAAAGCCAGCAAAGAATATGATGAGAAGAAATCATTAGAACTCGCTGAAAAAATGCGTGAGAATACCTTTGATTTCAACGATTTCATCGATCAATTGGACCAAGTTCAGAATATGGGACCGATGGAAGACCTGCTGAAGATGATTCCAGGTATGGCTGGTAACCCAGCTCTTGCCAACTTGAAAGTTGACGAGCGTGAAATTGCACGAAAACGAGCTATCGTATCTTCTATGACGCCAGCCGAACGTGAAAATCCTGAATTGTTGACACCGAGCCGTCGTCGTCGTATTGCTAATGGTTCTGGAAATAGCTTTGTCGAAGTCAATAAATTTATCAAGGATTTCAACCAAGCGAAAAACATGATGCAGGGTGTTATGTCAGGCGACATGAACAAAATGATGAAACAAATGGGAATCAACCCAAATAATCTACCTAAAAACATGCCAAACATGAACGGTATGGATATGTCTGCTCTTGAAGATATGATGGGCGGTGCAGGCATGCCTGATATGAGCCAACTGATGGGAGGGGCTGGTATGCCAGACATGTCCCAAATGTTTGGAGGCGGTTTGAAAGGTAGAATCGGCGAGTTTGCTATGAAACAAGCCATGAAACGCCAAGCCAATAAAATCAAGAAAGCCAAAAAGAAGAGAAAATAATCTCTTCTTTTTTACTTTTTATTCGAAGAAGTAAGATACAGCAATATAAAATAGAAGTAGCAAAGCAGAAAAAATGATTTTCGAACCCAAATTATTTCCATTATAACGGAAATAATCAAAAATGTCCTTTTTAGTGGACAATCTTTATATTGTCCGTTATAATGGAAAAAATAATAGAAAACAGAGGACAAGTTATGAATTATATCGCAATAATAGGAGATATTGTCAATTCAAAACAGACTTCCAACCGCTCTAGTATCCAAGAGCGGCTAAAACAACAGCTGAATAGAATCAATCATTCCTTCGCTCAGGACTTCGCATCTCCTTTTACCATTACAAAGGGAAATGAATTTCAAGCCTTATGTAAGCCTAACCCTTATATTTTTTTGATGATTGACCAAATCCAATTAGCCTTTCGTGATGAGGTGGAGATTCGATTCGGAATTGGTTTGGGTGAGATTCTAACAGCTATCGATCCCAAGCTAAGTATTGGAGCAGATGGTCCAGCTTATTGGGAAGCACGCAAGGCTATTGACTTCATTCATGACAACCACGACTATGGCACCAGCAAAATTGCATTTTCATCTGAATACAAACAAATCGATCGTGTGATCAACCCCTTGCTAACTTCTAGCGATTTCATCAAAGCTGCTTGGAATCGTTCGCAAACGGATCTGTTTGAAACCTTAATCTCCCAAAAAATCTATCAAGAAGATTTCACACAAAAGCCAATTGCTGAGAAAATGAAACTCAGTCAAAGCGCCTTTACCAAACGTTTGAAATCCAGCGGAATCAAACTCTACCTGCGTAATCGCCAAACTGCCATGAATTTGATTCTCCAGCTCAGTCAGAAAGAAGGATAAAGCATGTCATTTTCAGTTATTTCTAGCTATCTTATTCAACATCCAGTTTTAACCGCCTTGCTTATTGCCCACTTTTTAAGTGATTTCACCTTCCAAAGTCAAGCACTGGCAGATGCTAAAAAGCTTCAGTTGAAAGCTCTTTTCATGCACCTTTTCATTGTTGCTATCCCTCTTCTTATTCTAGCCTTACTCACCCCCGTTCAAAACGGAGATTTATTTTTTCAAGTTTGGCTGAGTCATCTTGCGATTGACTATGTCAAATATTTTCTCAACAAACACCATTGGATAAAGGACTCCTGGGAAGCTGGAGCATTCTTAGCTGATCAATTGCTACATATCATCTCAATCATCATTCTTTATCACACTATCGGTGTTAATGTCGCTTCACACTCACTCTGGATTGAACCAAATTATCTCCTCCTGCAAATCCTTTTTATCCTTCTGATCAGCAAGCCCGTCAGTCAATATTCTTTTCAAACTCTACTTTAGCAAATATCAGGTAGCGGAAGGAGAAGAAGAGCAGACTGTGACAGGTGCAGGAGCCTTGATTGGTCAATTGGAGCGCCTCATAATGGGAATTTTTCTGCTTCTAGGCCAATACACAGCTATCGGACTGGTATTTACAGCAAAGTCCATCGCACGCTATGATAAAATATCCAAAAGCCAAGCCTTTGCTGAATACTATTTAATTGGTTCGCTATTTAGTATCATTAGTGTCCTAGTATTATATGTTTTATTGATTTTATAGAAGAAAAAAGTTTACATAATTTATTTTGTGTAAACTTTTTTTGTGAAAATAGAAAGGAATACTATATGATTATTTGGTTAAACGGCCCATTCGGTGTCGGAAAGACTACTTTAGCAAATATATTACACAAACGAATAGAAAACTCATATCTCTATGATCCCGAGTTACTAGGTAATTTCTTACAACATCAATTACCTCAAACTGTATGTCCTGAAGATTTTCAAGATTATTCCGTTTGGCGACAGATTACTTATAAAATAGTATTTGATTTAGCGGCTAAAACTGATAAGATTATTATTATTCCCATGACAATCTATAAGAAACAATATTATCAGGAGATTATTCAGCAATTGATAAAGGATAAGATTCCTTTGGAACATTATATTTTGTTAGCTGACAAAACAACCATTTTAGAACGTTTAGATAATCGAGTCAATGAAGACAACATCTGGGCCAAAAGGCATCTTGATGTTTGTTTAAAAGCTTTTGAAAGTCATATTCCGGGGCAAAGGTTAAACACAGACAGTTTGAAGCCAGAAGAGGTTGCGAAGGAGATTCTAATGCTCAGTGAGTTTACCTTGAAATAATGTAGATTTTTGAAATTTTGGGTGTGAAAAAAATTTCCAGTTATAGCAATTTTCTTTGGTTATATTAAAAATATCCTCACATACATCTTTCCGAAAAACTATAATTTTCTTGAAACTTATATAAGATTATGCTATACTACTCATATAGTTAAAAATCAGGAGAAAATGATGAGACGCGAGTTATTATTGGAAAAAATTGATCTGCTGAAGGAAATTATGCCTTGGTATGTTTTGGAATATTATCAGTCCAAGTTGGCTGTGCCCTACAGTTTTACCACCTTGTACGAATATCTAAAGGAATACCGTCGTTTTTTTGAGTGGTTACAGGATTCAGATTTGGTCGCTGTCGAACGGATTGTTGACATTCCGCTGGATGTTCTGGAACATCTGACCAAGAAAGATATGGAGGCTTTTATTCTTTATCTGCGGGAGCGTCCCTTGCTGAACGCCAATACCACGCAGAATGGTGTGTCGCAGACCACCATTAACCGTACCCTGTCGGCACTTTCTAGTCTCTTCAAGTATTTAACCGAAGAAGTGGAAAATGAGCAGGGCGAGCCCTACTTCTACCGCAATGTCATGAAGAAGGTGTCGACCAAGAAGAAAAAGGAAACCTTGGCAGCGCGGGCGGAGAATATCAAGCAAAAGCTCTTTTTGGGCGATGAAACGATGGAGTTCTTGGACTATGTTGATAAAGAATACCAGGTAAAGTTATCCAAACGTGCCCTCTCATCCTTCCAGAAAAATAAGGAGCGGGATTTGGCGATTCTGGCACTTCTCTTGGCTTCTGGCATCCGTCTGTCAGAAGCGGTGAATTTGGACCTTCGAGATGTAAACCTCAAGCTGATGATGATCGAAGTAACCCGTAAAGGAGGTAAACGGGACTCGGTCAATGTAGCTGGATTTGCTAAGCCTTATCTGGAAGCCTATATGAGCATTCGTCAGCAACGCTACAAGGCTGAAAAAACGGATACAGCCTTCTTCTTGTCTGAATACCGTGGTCTGCCCAATCGTATCGACGCTTCTTCTATTGAAAAAATGGTGGCTAAGTACTCTGCGGACTTCAAGATACGTGTGACACCCCACAAACTCCGTCACACGCTGGCAACACGGCTCTACGACGCCACCAAGTCGCAAGTTCTGGTCAGTCATCAGCTGGGCCACGCCAATACCCAGGTCACCGACCTCTACACTCATATCGTCAACGATGAGCAGAAAAATGCTCTTGATCAGTTGTGATGTTGCGTAAATTAAATTATGTAAATAAAGTATTAAAAGAGCTGGAATCAAATCCAACTCCACTACTAAAAGTTTGTGTCAACATCTCAGCGCAGTGGTTGATTGGCTTTAACAGTCTGGGAGACTGTTAAAGGTGGGAGATAGGATTTGCTTCGCAAATCTCAGCACTTCGTGTTTCACACTCCAAATCCGACCTATACGACTGAAGCGAATAGAGTTCGCCTTATTTCCAACCTCCAACAGTCACTACTCTGACTGTTGGAGCTGTGCGGGGGTGGGGATACGAACTCCTTTTTATTTGTCGAGTTCTTCCCCACTCCCACTCCTTTTTCTACTAAATCTAAATCAATTCTTTCAATTTGTCCTGATTGACAGCTAGGTATTGGTCCAAAAAGGCTGAGAGTGTTCGTAAAACGGCAGGAATATAGCCAGTCTGGTCATTCTCCACCTGCAAGACCAAGAGTGGCTCGTGGAGGCTCATACGGAGCAAGAGCCAGCCGTCACCATAGGGTTCGGTCAGGTCAAACCGCACTCCTTCTTCGTTTTCTGGGTTAAAAGCAAAGCCTTCGATACTGGTTTGGCGGAGGTTAGCAATGACCTGTTCACCCAGTGCGCGATAATCTTCTGCTTCTAGTTTGAACCGCACTTCTTGGGTTTCCAGCGGTTGTTTGAGCTGGGCAATCAAGTCGTCCAAGGACTTGCCTTCCGCTTGTAGTTTTGGTAAGAGCATGAGAATCTTAGCCGCCACATAGGTTCCGTCATCGAGGAAGTAATTTTCTTTAAAGGCAGCATGTCCAGAGGTTTCGATAGCCAACTGGCAATCAACTCCCTCTTGGTTGGCTAAAATAGCACGGTTAATCACGTTGCGGTAGCCTGAAATATAGCGAATTTGTTTGCCACCCAGGCTTTCTATAAAGACTTTAAGATGCTCAGTTGTTGGGGAATTGGTCACAATGCTGGTTCCTGGATGTTCAGCTAGGACAATCTGGCTGAGAACGGCAATCAGGTTGTTACGATTGAGAATTTCTCCTGACTTGGTGACCAGGGCGGCACGGTCAACGTCTGTATCAAAGATAATGCCTAGATCTGCCCCTTGCTTCAAGACGGCCTGGCGAATGCTTTCCATCGCTTCCTTGTTATCTGGGTTTGGAACATGGTTTGGAAAGTTTCCGTCGGGATCTAGGAATTGTGAGCCTGTGGTATCTGCTCCCAATTCTGCTAGAACTTTCTCAGCAAAAAATCCGCCTGCACCGTTTCCAGCATCGACGATGATATTAAGTCCTGTCAGTGGTTTTTCTTGTCCACCACAGGCGGTACGAATTTTACCAACCAAGTCTTGGGCATAAGGCGTAATCAGGTCTGCACTGGTAACACTTCCAAGGGAAGAAGCTGGCAAGTCTTCACTATGCGAGAGGATGAAGTCAATATCTTCGTGCTCCGCTCCGCCATTTTCCGAAAAAATCTTAATGCCGTTGAAGTAATAAGGCAGGTGGCTGGCAGTGATCATGACACCAGCGTGGCACTTGAACTGAGGATACTGGGTGCTCATGAAGAGAGCTGGCGTGGTGGCCATGCCAAAGTCAATCAGCTGAACCCCCAGACGAACGGCTTCTTCTGTAAAGGCTGCGACCAAATCTGGACCACTGAGGCGGCTGTCTCGACCGATACCGATGGTCAATTGGCCTTTTTGATAGGCCTGCGCTAGTTCTGGCTTCTGTGTTAGCCAATGAATAAGTCCGCGAGCCACTTCCTTGGTAGCTTGTGGAGTGAGATTGACAGCATATTCGTCTGTAGCGATAGCAATGCCGCGAATATCTGATCCATTTTGCAAGATGTGATGATGGGACATAGTAACCTCCTAATCGTCGTTTAGTTTATCTTTTATTACGTCGTTAACTCGCTTTGCCGTACTCCAGTACTGCCTGCAGCTCGTTGCCTAGTACTAAAAGCAAACTAAATGACTTTATCAGTTATTCTAGTATAGCATAATTTCAAAACGCTTTCAAAATGAAAAAAGCACAGCTTTTACTGTACTTTAGTGATGCTTACAGTTGTACCAACTTCCAGTTGACTTTCCACTGAAATAGCTAGTTCCAACTGATTCAAGACCCGCTTGGTCAGATACAATCCAAATCCTGTCGCTTTTTGATGTTCACGGCCATTAAAACCTGTAAATCCTTCGTCAAACAGGCGCGGAATGTCCTCTGCAAGAATCCCAATTCCCGTATCGGAAATGGAAATTCCCCCATTCAATTCAATGGCCACCTTACCACCAGTCTTATTGTACTTGAGGGCGTTGTCGATGATCTGCGATAGGGCAAAACTGAGCCATTTCTTATCGGTCTTCAATAGCCAATTTCCATCGATGGTCACTGAAATGTCTTTTTGCAAGAACTGATTGCGGTATTTTTTGACCAAGTCCACAACCACTTCTCTCACTTCTACCTGTTCAAATCGAAAATCGCTGGCATGGTTAGTCAGTTTGAGGTAATTGAGGAGATTTGCCATGTAATTGTTCAAGCGTAAGAGCTGGTGATTGACATCCTGCTGGTTGAGATTATCAGTCTGGCTCATCAAAGACAGGGCAGCCAAAGGCACTTTCATCTGATGAGACCACATTTTGACCATGGCTTGCAGGTCCTCTTCCCTCGACTTATAATCCAAGAGCTGCTCCCGCGTCGCCTCCTTCTCCGCTTCAATCAAGTTGAGATAGGCAAGGTCCACAGGCTTATTAAGCAGGGGCAGAGCTTCTTCATGGACATAGTCTTCCAAGGCTCTCATGCGGTTGCGAAACTTCCAGAAAAGGCCCACTGTCAGTAGGATTAAGAGGGTTAGGGACAATAGCAGAGCGTTTTGCAGGAATTCGGTGGGCAGTTTGTAAAGTAAAAAGAGCAAGATAAAACTACCAGCCAAGACCAGATAGGCGAAATAAAAACTACGGTATTCTCGTATAAATTTTGCTATCATTTGACCAAGTACCCCACGCCACGAACAGTATGAATTCGGTCAAAACCCACTTCACTCACCTTCTTACGCAGACGAGTCATGTTGACATTGAGGGTATTCTGATCGATAAATTCTTCATTTTCCCAGAGTTTTTCCAAGAGTTCTTCCTTGCTGACAATCTGTCCTTGTCTTTCTAGTAAGGTGGACAAAATCTTGGTTTCAGTAGGTGAAAGCTGAACCTGTTCCGATTCGCTTGAAAAACGCCCATCCAAACTAAGCTGGAATTGGTCGATAGACAAGTCAGTTGATTTGCTGAATTGATTGACCCGACGCAGGAAGGCACCGATTTTGGCATCCAAAATTCCCAGTGAAAAAGGCTTGGACACAAAATCATCGCCACCCATGTTCATAGCCATGACCGCATTCATCTCATCATCGCTAGAAGAGATAAAGATAATGGGCATGGTCATGGTTTTACGGATTTCTGTCGTCCAATAAAAGCCGTTGTAATAGGGTAGGCTAATGTCCATCAGCACCAAGTCTGGTTTGATTTCCGCCACTTCCTGACTAACAGCTCGGAAATTCTGCACACTTTCTACTTGATAAGATTTTCCCAAATGCTGCTTCAAGAGTTGGACGATCATCTCATCATCTTCAACAATATAAATCTTTTCTTTTTTCATCATCTTCATTCTGCAAAAGCCAGGACACAGGTCTTGGCTTTCTATTTATATATTTCTTTCCGATGCCCGACTTCAAGGGCCGTTACAATCAATTTGTCACCTTCAATACTGACGATAACCCTGTAATTGCCGATACGATAGCGCCATTGGCCAGAACGATTAGCAGTCAAGGCTTTTCCGTATTGTCTAGGGTTGTCGCAACCGTCAATATGCTTGTAGAGATAGCGCAAAATCAAACTTGCAGCGGTTTTATCCATCTTTCGAATTTGCTTTTGGGCCTTAGCAGACAAAATAACCTTATAACTCAATGCCCAACTCCTCAGCCATTTGTTCTAGTGTTATCGGCTCAATGCCGTTTGCCAAGTCTTCTTGGTATTCTGCCCAGGCTATATCTGCCACACGCGCATCATACTCATCTTCAAGGGCTTCAAGGGTTTTAGTCCGAATGAGTTCTGACAAACTCACGCCTTCAAACTTTGCCATAGCCTGCATAAAAAGCTTGTCCTGCTCAGAAACTTTCAATGTAATAGCTGCCATTTTCTCACCTCTTCTAGTATTCCATTGGTATTACCATTGTAACACCATTTCCTAAAAAAAGCAAAAAGAGACTGGGCAAAAACTAGCCAGTAAATAAAAAACACAGATAGATTCAAGCTGATTCTGATGAAATTCAGCCGAACTGTCTGTGTTTTTCTTTCTGCTTCTACTATCTTGGACTAATTTCTTAGCCAATTTCGTGAGATTCATGCTCATTAGGAGGAATCCTATCTCAGTTTCAACCACCTTTTGACCTCTGACATGGACTCTGCGCACGCCAAAAACACCCTTCATCCTACCAAATACAGGTTCGACATCCACCTTGCGTTTGGCATAAATGCGGGCTCCCTCTTTACTTGTCAATTTCTCTTTGACTAAGTTCTTGAAATAGTTCCACGTAGGATTATACTGAATTTGTTTGAGGTTTCCTTTCTCTGTCCGTGCTAACTGGTCCAATTCCTCGCTAGCTTGTACTGGATCAGCTTCGTAAATCTTAATATCTTTCTCAAATCCATTCTGCTCCGT
>NZ_JAIJZQ010000039.1:0-12386 GCF_019754195.1 Streptococcus sp. 2018037 | reverse complement strand
ATCGGCGGAAAGGTACTGCTCACCTTTAACCTCTCCTTCTGTAACTTTATCTTCGCTCGATTACTGGATAATAAAACAGCTAATGAGGTCGCTAAACACCTCTACGCTATCAAGAACAACCTGCATCAGAAAGAGATGAGCTTCTGCGAACTATTCCCTGTCATTCTGACCGACAATGGTGGTGAATTCGCTAGAGTAGACGATATCGAAATGGATGTTCGTGGAGAATCTAAACTCTTCTTCTGTGACCCAAATCGTTCTGACCAGAAAGGGAGAATTGAGAAAAACCACACACTTATCAGAGACATTCTTCCTAAAGGAAGTTCGTTTGACAACTTGACACAGGAGGACATCAACCTGGTTTGTTCGCATGTCAACAGCGTCAAACGAGCTGCTTTCAACGGAAAATCGGCTTATGAACTCTTTACGTTTACCTACGGTGAAGAATTGGCAACACTTTTGGGTATATCTAAAATTGACCCTGAGAATGTCATCCAATCACCTCGATTATTAGATAAGTAATCGCTCGTTTTTATCATAAAAATAATTTCAAAATAGAAAGGAACTTGTCCCAGCCAAAATTCCAGATAGCTAGAACTTACTTTGAGACGTCTCAGAGCCAGTAACTTTAGTGTACTCTTTTTTTCAACATTTTCAACCCTAAAAATTCCTTGAATCTGCAGCTTTAGGCAAAAACAGAACTTAGTCTGAGACTAAATTCTGTTGGTGTTATGCAGTTTTCTCAAAGTAACTTCTGGAAGGACGGGAACTAGAACTTACTTTGAGAATTTACCTAGAGTCCCCATTTTTTTACCAAGTAAAACGATAGGTCGTTTTAGACAGAAATTCTTCTCCTTGCTCTAACAAAATCGAACCAAATCCATCGACATTGCACGCATTCGGCAAGGCCTGACACTCTAAACTAAAGACACCGTGGTAACAGGTCAAAGCTTCAACAGGAAAATTATATGTATAAATAACGACCGCAGGCTGGTTGGTTTTGACACTGAGTCCAATTTTCCCATCTGGACTCAAAACTTCTACCGGAATATCCACCTCTTCCAATAACCATGGGTGGTCATAGCCTTTTACCAATACATTTTGAGGATATTGGCTATCAAATCCCTGAGCAAAAGGCGCAAAATCTCTAAAATCAAACGGCGTCCCTGTCACATCTTCTAAGACACCCGTTGGCAGGTTATCCTCCCCAAGCGGAGCATAGTGATTCGCAGCAATTTTAATACGGTGCTCGGCAACTGACCGTTGAAAATCACCAGTCAAGTTGAAATAGATATGGTTGGTCGGATTAAAAATCGTATCCTTATCCGATACAGCCTGGTAGTCAACTGTCAATTCATTTTTATCCGTCAAACAATAAATAGCCTTGACCCTCACATCACCAGGAAAGCCATTAAAACCATCTTTTAGGACCATAGCAAAGGTCACTTGATTTCTCTCATGGTCTAGCTCAACGTCCCAGTACTGCTCATTTGCCGTGTCAACCCCACCGTGTAGAGTCCTACCAGGTTCATTTTCTGTGAAATGGTAGCTTGTTCCCTTTATCTCAGCTTGGGCTCCTGAAATACGCCCCGCTACTGGGATAATTGTTGAACCAGGATACAAATCTGTCTTGCGGTAATCTTCATCCGACTTAGCCGCCAAACTGACATTTCGCAAACCGCCATTCTCTTCTACTGGCAGAAGCACTTCTACCACTCTAGCTCCAAAATCCGTCAAGGTTACCTGCATCCCATTCCTGTTTTCCAAGCAATACAGTTTTGCTTTTTCACCAAATGTTTTTACTTCAATCATTTCTTTTCCTCATAAGCCAAATGGGAGTGGGAAAGAACTCGACCAGTCTAAAAAGAGTTCGTCAACAAGTCTTTATTTCTAGTTGTTGAGCTGAAACAGTCTATCCCCAGACTGTTTCACTCCCACCCCCGCACAGCTCAAACTGTCTGAGAGACAGTTTGAGGTTGGAGATAAAGCGAACTTTGTTCGCAACAGTCGTAATGGTCAGATTGGGAGTGGGAAACACGAACAAATCTGCCAATCAACCACTGCGCTGAGATGTTGACTCGAACTCTGAGAAGCGAGGCTGGACTTTCTGCCCAGCCTCAGGATACTTAAAGCCTATCAACTATAGAACATTTTATAATTAACGAAAATCAAATCCGTCTGTAACAATCGGCTGAGTTAGCCTCACTCTCTTATTTCTAGGCTCGGGCTGTCTTTGGTCACTCTTTCATTTCAAGGTGACCAGTTGAAACAGTTCCCCAAACTGTTTCAACTTCCCTGACTGTCTCACTCATCGTCATCTTCATCACTTGTTAATAGACTATTGACATGAACTAGGTTGCTTGTACCAAATTCGACATAGTCTACGGCTTCGCCAAGCAGGACGCCGTTCAAGAATCCGATAACCATTGGCATATTCATACCTGCATAGAGGTCAAACTGCCCACCTTCAATCAATTTTCGTGATACGACATTGGCTGGTGTACCACCCAACAAGTCTGCGAAGACAACGAAATCTTCCAATCCTGCAATTGTTTCTTCAAATTTTTTCTGGAAGTCTTCTGGACCTTCTTCTGGTAATAAAGCTACTGTGTAGATGTCCTCTTGAGGACCCATAATCATTTCAGTAGATTTTTTCAACTCCTCGCAGAAGATACCATGACTTACTAATACTAAACTTCTAACCATTATGCCATACCAAATGCGAAGTGACCGATTGCTGAGAAGCCAAGTGCAAGCACAATAATAATCAAGATAGCTTTAGTCGAAGTCATGCCACGACGACCAAGAAGCCAGAAGACAAATCCTGTAAAGATTGCAGGTACTAGGCGTGGGAAGATGGTATTCAAAATGTCTTGAATATCAATCACTTTTTCTCCAATAGCTGGAGCCCAAGTCACTTCAAAGTTAATCATAGTTGCAATCAAGGCCCCCATCATGAAGACACCCATGACTGAAGCAGCATCAACAAGAGCTGTCAAGCGATCACGCATGGTTGTAATCAACTTAGTACCTTCTTTGTAGGCAACTTCCAACTGTTTCCAACGGAAGATGTCATAAACCACTGCTACTGCTACCCAAAGAAAGATACCAACTGGAGATCCCTCTTTACCCATAGTAGCAGCCACAGTCCCCATAATCGCTGGAACAAGAGAACCAAAGATTGAGTCACCAATTGGGGCAAATGGTCCCATCAAACCTGTCTTAACACCGTTAACCGCATCTTTAGAAGCGACGCCATCACTTTCTTCAAGTGCCAAGTCAATACCTGTAATGATGGTATGGAAGAATGGTGAAGTATTGAAGAACTGAGTATGCAATTTCATCATTTCCTTCAACTCAGGAGTACCATCCCCATACATTTTACGCAATTGTGGCAAAATCATGTAGAGGTAGCCAGATGCCTGCATCCGCTCATAGTTCCAACCAAGTTGGAAAGTGAACAAGCTACGTTTGTTGATTTGATTAAAATCTTCTTTTGTTAATTTGTAATTAGATTTCGTCATCTTCAATTTCCCCACTTTCTGAATTTGATGGAGCAACTACAGTTACTTTTTGGCTATTTTTGAAGTGAAGCACTGAAAGGAATGCACCCACAATAGCGATACCAATCATTGACAAACCTTTGAAGTTATTGACAAAGCTTACGCCTGCATCTTCAGGAAGAGTGCCAACGATACCAGCAACTGCACCACCCAAAGCTGATACGTTACCGTAAAGAACAGTCAACATCGCTGTAAGGGCGAAACCGAATGCCAAGTAGTGAAGGTTGCGTTTAAGTGGAAGATAGTGAAGTAAGATTGCAAATCCAAGACCTGGAAGCATACGAGCTGCAAGAGTTAAGCCTGCTGCAATCCATTTGTATTCAGGCAACTCAATCGTAGAGACAAGAGTTTCTACAAGACCACCACCAAAAGCAAGGGCAAGAAACACTGGAAGTGCACGAGAAAGTGCCCAAGGAATTGCACCAAGAAGGTAGTTGCGTTCGATTCCAGCATAGTCAAAACGTTCGATTGCTGCATCTACACGATGGGCAAAGAAAGTAGTAGTGAAACGTCCCAAAATATCTGTATAAACCAACAACCCTGCAACTGGTACGCCAATAGTGGAAATGGCAATTTCTGGATCTAAACCTTGTGAAATAGAGAAAGCTGTTGCAAGAACCGCACCAGATGTTGCATCAATACGTGACGCACCACCGAAAGTACCAACTCCCAAGACAACTAACTGCAAACTTGCACCAATTAGCAAGCCAACTTCCATGTTCCCCATGATTAAACCAGTGATAAACCCTGCAAAGACTGGTGAACCTGCTGACGATACAATTGTCAGCTCGTCACAAATCTGATAAGCAGAGTAGAGCGTTAGAAGTAATATTTGCCACCATTGCATAATAGTGATCCTCCTTTAAATTTTTCAAAAATATCCGAATGTTATCTAACCTTATCCAATAATGGCATAAAGTCTTTTGGTGAATCGCCAGGTACCATTTGTGCAAATAATTTTACACCCTTAGCCACCAAGGCATCAAAATCTGCAATATCCTTATCTACAACGTTAATAGAACGAGTTACAGAACGAGTTTCCGGAGTTTGAGACATATTCCCTACGTTCAACTCAGGGAGCTCAACCCCATACTCTACCAAGCGAAGGAAGTTTTCTGGACGACGAGCAACAATCAAGAGACGTTGACTATCATACTTGCCCTCCTTAATATTATTAGCAGCCTTTTCAATCGGTAAAATCGATAATTTTACGCCTGGAGGACATGCTAATTTCAGTCCTTGTTTTTCAATGTCATTCTGAGCAACAGCATCATCGATAACCATGATACGACCGATGTTCAATTTCGTCGTCCATAAGTTAGCAACCTGACCGTGGATCAAACGACCATCAATACGCGTAGCAATAATTGCCATACAGTGTTCTCCTTTTCTTCATAAATCTTTTAGGCAGAAACCGATTAAAATTTCTACAAATCTTTTATAACGGGTCTTTGTGAAAAATGAATCTTCTCGCTATATTTTCCTTCTGTCTCGAAGACAATTATTTCATTCGCTCCTTTCTTTAAGTATCCTTTTGGAATATAGAGATAGAGGATTGGCCCTTTTTCCCAAAAACGTCCAATATTTACATTATTAACGAAAACAACTCCCTTACCAAAACCTGTCATGTCTAAGTAAGTATCCGCAAGTTCATCCAGTTCAAACTGATAACGATAGAAAGCAGCTTGACCTTCCTCCCAGCCCTTACTAAAATCCAAGTCCTCAACTGACTCAAGATGCAAAGGATAGGTTTCCCAATGACCAATAAAATGTAAATCAGCCATCGCACCTCGACCAAGCCCTTTAGACTGGGTAGGAGCTGTTAGTTTGTGCCCATAATTGACACGTCCCATATTTTCTACCAAAATATCTAATGTTAGCTTGTCATCTTTAAAATCCAATTCAACATCGTCACCAATCTCAGTCTGATACTGAGTTGCAACGAATTTTCCATCTGCATAAATTTGGATACGGTCACGCGCATCAACCACTCGGAAACGTTCCGCTTCTGTCTTATCCCGCTCCAACTCTGTTCTATATAAAATATAACCTGTTGACTGATCAAGCTCTTCCATATTCTTAGGATAAAACCCTTTTACGCAATCGCTTACATTTTCTAGAGTAGCAAATAAACTCACCTTATCATGAAGCGACACATCTGAAAAAGCTTTTGCCTCTTTTACAAGCGGTTCTGCATACTCTAATTCAGGATAGACTTCTTTCAAACGTTGTTGCAAAAGATAAAACTTCTTAGTAGGATTTCCAGCTTCATCCAATATAGCATCATAATCATAAGAAGTTACCTGAGGCAAATCAATTTGACCACGAGCAGAGCAACCATTCATGAAACCAAAATTTGTTCCACCATGGAACATGTACAGATTCAAGGAGCCCAATTCGATACATTCCATAACCGAATCAACCATTTCCTCCGGCTCTCTACGAATAATTTCATCACCCCAACGATTGAACCAACCATCCCAAAATTCCATACACATGAGTGGCCAATTCTTCTGATGTTCATTAAAGAATGCCGTCATATTTGCAAAATTCTCTCTAGCTTTAGAACCAAAGTTTCCTGTTACAAATACATCGTCCTCTATCAGTGTTCCTGCACGTAATGTTGCTCGCCAAGAACCATCCGAGGTAAACAAGGGAGCAGTTAGACCATGTTTACGCATCAAGCCAGCCACCGATCTTAGATACTCCTTCTCCTCACCATAAGAGCCATACTCATTTTCCACTTGGAACATAAGTACATTTCCACCCTGTGCGAGTTGGAGCTTGGCCAATTTAGGAATAAGAGAAGCGTAATATTCATCTAAGTGCTGCAAGTACACCGAATCACTCGAACGTACTCTAAGCTCTTCCTTCATCAACCAAGCAGGCAGGCCACCCCATTCCCACTCCGCACAAATATAAGGAGAAGGACGTACAATTGCATAAAGCCCTAATTCTTGAGCCAATTTCAAAAATCGCTCAATATCCAATATACCCTCGTAACAAAACTCACCCTTTCGAGGTTCATGCATATTCCAAGGGACATAGGTTTCAACCGTATTAAAACCAAGGGCCTTTAAGTTATACAAAGAATGGTACCAATCATCAGGATGGACACGAAAATAATGAATCGCTCCTGATAAAATCTTAAAGGGTTCACCGTCCAAATAAAATTGGTCTCCAATATAAAATTCTTTCATTTCTTCCTCCGATGCAACCGCTTACCTTTCTATTAATATACTAACACTTCTTTGTGGTTATGTCCAGTACTTTTTAAAAAATTTTTTACCATTTTTTATCACCTTTATAAAGTGAAAAAGTATATTTTTGTGGGTATTTTAGCTATATTTTTTGATTTTCATCAACTAATTTAGTATAATAAGCTGTGGAAAGGAAGGAAATAAGTATGAAAGTACCGAAGTACCAACTTATACAAAACGACTTACGCCAACAGATTGTTTCTGGCAAATTTGAAAATGGCGACAAATTTTACACAGAATCTGAATTAACAAAACTATTTAATGTTAGCTCCATTACCGTTATCCGTGCAGTAAACGAACTAGTTAAAGACGGCTACCTCGTTCGCCAACAAGGTAAAGGAACCTTTGTATCTCGTTCACGCAAAGGGCGTCTTGTAGAATTTTCTGATATTGAGATTTTTCCTATGGATAAGGATAAGGTTACTGTTCTCTCGTGCGAAAAAGGCAATAAACCCGATATCCTTGAAAAACTAAATCTTGACAAGAATGAGTTTTACTATAAAATTGTACGCGTCCGCGCAGCAGAAGACACTCCATATATCTTCCACAATTCATACATCCCTCAACGATATATTCAGAATCCAGATGCTCCACTCGAGCACTATCAATCAATCTATCAACGCTTCAAACTGGACTACAATATCCACATGTCCGAGGAACCATTTGTAGAAACAAATGAAATTGTCAGCCCATCTCCAAAAGAGGTTGCCACCCATTTGAAATTAAAAGCGACTGAACCAGCTGTACTACAAAACAAAACAACTACTAACAGTACTAGCGGTGAAGTGATGGAATATACTGAAACTTACAAACACTGGAAGTATTACAAATTTGAAATTACAGCCAATCATCGCTAAAAAAACGCAGACTAACGTCCGCGTTTTTTTCATATCCAATAACAATCAAAAGTAGTCTAGGAAACGAAACCAAAAATAGAACTGGATTTCATCAAGGCTCTTGACAACGAATAATTTTGATTTTCGAAGAGTATTAATTCTAATATCCCCGTTGATGGGTAATCTTGTAACGAAACTGGTCCGCTCTAGCAATACTAAACGTAAACTCGATAATTCTATTCTTATCATTATAGGTTTTTCTTACCAAATGAAGCACTGGACTATTGCTTGGAATTCCGAGTATCTTAGCTTCATTATCCAAAGCAATACTTGCATAGAACTCTTCTTCTGCCAAACGAATCACCTGATGATAATCCTCTGAAAAAATTTCATACAAGGGAGTTGACTTCATTCGCTGAGCAGCTAATCCAGGAAATAGCGAGGCAGGAACATATGTCCTTTCCAGCATCATCGGAATCTCATCGGCAAGTCTCAAACGTTCAACTTCAAACACTTCCTCACCCTGACTAAGTTGTAGATGTTGCGCAATATAGTCCGACGCCTTAACCAATTCAAAGGATAAAATAGATGTCCTCGGTACTTTCCCAATTTTTTTCATTTGCTCAGTAAAACTATAGGCCTGAGACAAATCAACTGCAGTATCTGAAAGCTCAGATACATAGGTTCCCTTACCATGCTTCTTATAGACTAAGCCACGTTTTTCCAATTCTTGCAAAGCCAAACGAACTGTAATACGACTGACACCATAAACCTGTGTCAACTCACGCTCTGAAAATAACTTGTCATTCGGAGCCATCCTCTCACGAATTGCAACTTCCAATTCATCAACCAACTGCAAATAGAGAGGTTTTTCAACAGTTTGACTAACCATAGACTCCTCCTTTCTAACCCACATAAGCTTACAAATCTATTTTACACCAAATTTCATATATTAACAATATCTTAGGTGATAAAATACCATCTCTTCAAGCTAAAGCAAGGTTACCTCGTCTGGCAAAGTAATGGTCTCTTTTCCCTGCTTGTCCATTACCAAGATTGTTGAGGGATAAAAAGGATCAAAACGACTATCTAAATCTACAGCCAGTACATTTTTATAACCTTCCTGCGAAAAGACCAGCGTCATCTTACCACGACGATTTTTGATAGAAAAACGGATTACATTTTTCAAAGGAATAACTCCTTTTAAGTAGTGATCAATAACATACCAGAAACTATCAATCACTTCCCCGGGAAGCGAGGTCACAACTCCAAAACTTGCATAGCGCCCATTTGTTTGCTCAAAGGCCATAAGCCCCTCCTTTACAATAAGAAAAAAGCCTGTAAAACAGGATTTTCTTTTCTAACTTTATCTACTTCTCAGTTCTAAATAGCGTTTGTACCAGATATTAACGTAGGCTGGAGAGAATGGTCCGCGCTGGTTATTAATCCAATCAACCAGTATCTTGACATTTTCCTTCAAAATAAAATCAATATCATCCGAATACTTCATCGCCTCACGATGACGCTCATATTCATCCACATCCAGCAGTCTCTTTTCACCATCAGCAAAGACCTTAACATCTAGGTCATAATCAATGTATTTGAGTGCCTCATTGTCGAGAACATATGGACTAGCAAGGTTACAATAATAGGAAACTCCGTTTTCACGAATCATTGCAATGATATTGAACCAGTATTTTTTATGAAAATAAACGATTGCTGGTTCTCTTGTTACCCAACGCCTACCATCATTTTCAGTCACTAAGGTATGATTATTGACTCCAATAATAGCATTTTCCGTTGTTTTTAATACCATGGTGTCACGCCAAGTGCGATGAATTTCACCGTCATGCTTATAACTTTGAATTGTAATAAAGTCGCCTTCCTTTGGTAATTTCACTTTGTTACCAACTTTCTACAATTACAATTTATCTTGACTATTATATCATATTTTTCTAACCTAGGCTAAATTTTTTCACAGATAATCACGAAGGACAGTCTGAATCCGATCAAAGTCATAACCCCTTCGAGCTAAAGCCTGTATCAACCTTTGCTTCAATTCATAGCCTTCATATTTACGACTATATTTTCTATACTGCTTATCCAATTCCTTGGCGATTAAATCATCTTCATTTTCTTCATCAGCCACAAGTTCCAACTGACCCAGGCTTTGTTTGGCCGTCTCATAAGAAAAACCCTTGCCCATCAATCCCTGTACAACTTTATCTTGCAAAGCTCGAAGAGGCAACTTTCTTTGGTATCTCCCCACCAATTTCTCCCCAATCTTCCCAGCAAGCTCTGAAAAATCTTCCTCAGCCAGCCTTTTATCAATCAGCGGTTTAGGAATTCCTTTCTGCATCAACTTCTGACGAATCATAGCTGGTCCCTTATCTCCATTTAGAGCATTCTGACGAACATAGCTATCAACATAATTCCCATCGTCCAGCCATTTTTCCTCTTCTAATACCGTCACAATCTTGACAATATTGTTTTCTTCAATTTCATATTTTTTTAGATAATCACTAACTTCTTTTTTGGTACGTTGCTTGAAGGAAAGGTAATAAAGTGCTAGATTTTTCCCATAAGAAAACTGAGCAAAATCGCGAAGCTCACGAAACTCCTGC
Source organism: Streptococcus sp. 2018037 (assembly GCF_019754195.1). NCBI lineage: Bacteria > Bacillati > Bacillota > Bacilli > Lactobacillales > Streptococcaceae > Streptococcus > Streptococcus sp. 2018037. The sequence continues at coordinate 2,103 of NZ_JAIJZQ010000039.1, read as the reverse complement.
TCCGTGATTTCCTTTCCCTTACTAAGCATGAAGCGAACAATTGTGTCTTCCGTAATATACAAACTATCCTGACCATCCACTTCAAGTAAATAAAGACGTTTCTTCTTTTCAATTTTTGTAATTCTCATTCTTTCATTATACAGGATTTTTCGGTAAAATAATAATATGAATCTACAAGTAAACCAACGAATCCCCTTAAAAATCAAACGAATGGGCATCAACGGAGAAGGCATCGGATTTTATCAAAAAACGCTAGTCTTTGTCCCTGGTGCCCTTAAGGGGGAAGAAATTTTTTGTCAAATTACCTCAGTCAAACGAAATTTCGTTGAAGCAAAATTGTTAAAAATCAACAAGGAATCAAAATTTCGTGTCAAGCCTGCCTGTGACATCTATCAAGCCTGTGGTGGTTGTCAAATCATGCACCTCCGCTATGATAAACAATTAGACTTCAAACAAGATCTCTTGCAGCAGGCCCTAAAAAAGTTCAAACCAGCTGGCTACGAAAACTACACTATTTATCCAACAATCGGTATGGATAAGCCTAGCCACTATCGTGCCAAATTACAGTTCCAGACTCGATCTTTCAAAGATCAAGTCAAGGCCGGTCTCTATGCAGAAAATTCCCATCGCTTGATTGGAATTACGAATTGTTACGTCCAAGATGCCGAAACACAAGAGATTATCAACGGAATCGCAAAGCTACTCACCAAGCACCGTATTCCTATTTACAATGAGCGCAAGCAACATGGAATCCGCACGGTTATGGTCCGCAAGGCTCGAAAAACAGGTCAAGTTCAAGTGATTTTTATCACCTCTTGTCAGGTTAATCTTACTAAATTAATTGATGAACTCACCAGTCAATTTCCAAGTATAATCACTATTGCTCTAAACTGGAATAGACAGAAAACGAGTGATATTTATGGGGAAAAAACAGAAATTTTATGGGGAGAACAAGCTATCGATGAGGCTGTTTTAGATTACGAATTCTCACTATCTCCACGGGCATTTTACCAACTAAATCCCCAACAAACAGAAATTCTCTACGGCGAGGCCGTCAAGGCTTTGGACATTTCAGGAAATGAAAACTTGATTGATGCCTACTGTGGCGTGGGCACAATCGGCTTCGCCTTTGCTAAAAAGGTCAAATCTGTTCGAGGTATGGACATTATTCCAGAAGCCATCGAGGATGCCAAAGCAAACGCTAAGCGAATGGGACTATCCAATACCCACTATGAGGCAGGTAAAGCAGAAGAAATCATTCCAAAGTGGTACCAAGAAGGCTACAGGGCCGATGCCTTGGTAGTTGATCCTCCACGAACTGGACTCGATGAAAAGCTCCTCAAAACCATTTTGGATTACAAACCAGCTAAAATGGTTTACGTATCCTGCAACGTCTCCACTCTTGCAAGGGACCTTGTTGAGCTAAGCAAAGCCTACAAGGTAGAATACATTCAATCTGTCGACATGTTTCCCCACACAGCACGGACCGAGGCGGTTGTTAAACTAAGCAAAAAATGAAAGGCACTGTAAGACTATGACGGGTAAACCCACTCTGGTCATACAGAGCCTTTTTGAGTGTAGAAAAAAGTCCCCTATGACCTACACTGAAAAACAACAAAACTCACATTTTCAAACGCCATACTGGAAGCTACCAACAATCTCATCAAAGTCATTAAAAGAAATACCTTTGGATTCAGGAAGATGAAAACTAGAAAAACGGATTTTGATTACTTTGATACTTAACAAAAATCAAAAATAGCGTTATAATGGTATTATGACAAAAGAACTTACCCAAACACAAGTCGAAGAATTAAAGCAAGCACTTAAAGATAAAAATAATGCTCCGCATCATAGAAAAATACAGGCACTCATTCTTTATTCTGAATGCAATAATTTAACATCCGTAGCTAAATCAGTAGGCTTTGTCCATCAGACAGTCCGCAACTTATTGAATCGCTATCTAAGTGGTGGCTTAGAAGCCCTCTTAAAGGAAAATCGTGGTGGTCGCCGCCGCTCCTATATGACGCATAAGGAGGAAGAAGATTTCCTTAAAGAGCAACTCTCTTCTTCTTTGAATGGAGAATTCGTTACCGTTAACTCCCT
>NZ_JAIJZQ010000038.1:0-12885 GCF_019754195.1 Streptococcus sp. 2018037 | reverse complement strand
ACATCTATTTTTATAATCATCAACGATTTCAAGAACGCAACAACGGCCTTGCCCCTCTTGAAATGAGGAACAAGGCCGTCGCCTAATCTTTTATTATTTCATTGTCCACTTGACAGGGAGCAGTTCAATCATAGAATCGTTCTTTGTTCATGACTTAATTCCTTTTGTAGATTTTGTAAGTTTACTATATTATATCATTGTTTTGAGGGGGAAGTGATGGCTGTAAAAAATATTTTTATAGACAGTGTGCTATAATAGTTCTTATGAAAAAACGACCGACATCTGCCTATATCCACATTCCATTTTGCACCCAGATTTGTTACTACTGTGACTTTTCCAAGGTCTTTATTAAGAACCAGCCTGTTGACGAGTATTTGGCAGCCCTCATGGAAGAGGTCAAGTTTTACGACCTGCCAGCCCTCCGCACGCTTTATATCGGAGGCGGAACACCGTCGGCTCTCTCGGCAGACCAGCTAGATTATCTCCTGACCAATCTGGAGGACCTGCTGGACTTGTCACAGCTGGAAGAATTCACCATTGAGGCCAATCCAGGTGACTTGACGGCAGACAAGATAGCAGTTCTGAAAAAATCCAAGTGCAATCGGGTGTCGTTGGGTGTTCAGACCTTTGATGACCGTATGCTGAAAAAAATCGGTCGTAGCCACAACCAAGCTCAGATTTATGAAACCATTGCAGCCCTCAAGGAAGCGGGTTTTCACAACATTTCCATTGACCTGATTTATGCCCTGCCTGGTCAGACCATGGAGCAGGTGGTGGACAATGTCGCCAAGGCCTTGGAGCTGGACATTCCCCACATGAGCCTCTATAGCTTGATTTTGGAAAACCACACGGTCTTCATGAACCGCCAACGCCGTGGCAACCTCCATCTGCCCAACGAAGATGTGGAGTCGGATATGTTCGACTACATCCTTCAGGAGTTAGAAAAAAACGGCTTTGAGCACTACGAAATTTCCAACTTCACCAAACCTGGTTTTGAAAGTCGCCACAACCTCATGTACTGGGATAACTCGGAGTACTATGGTCTAGGAGCTGGAGCATCTGGCTACATCGACGGCATGCGCTATCGCAATCGCGGCCCCATTCAGCACTACCTCAAGTCCATCCGCGAAAAAGGCCATTCCCGATTACACGAAGAATTCCTCAGCCAGACCGAGCAAATGGAAGAAGAGATGTTTTTGGGCCTACGGAAAAAAACTGGCGTGTCCATTGAGCGATTCGAGGAAAAGTTTGGTATCTCCTTTGAAGACCGCTACGGTCAGGTGGTCAGAGACTTGAAAAATGAAGGTCTCTTGCAAGAAGAAAACCGTTGGCTTCGGATGACGAAAAAGGGTCTCTTCCTAGGCGATACAGTTGCGGAACGTTTCATTATAGAAGACTAGAAAGATTAGAATTATGGGACTAACATATCAAGAAGAGTTCACCATTCCCTTTGATATGGTGGATGTTAAACAAGAAATCAAACTGCCTGACTTTATTTCCTACTGCCTTGGTGTGTCAGGTCGGCAGTCGGAAGAACTGGGTCGTAGTGACCTCTATGTTTTTCAGGAATTTGGCTTGATTTGGGTGGTGACAGATTATGAACTGACCATTCAAGACCTCCCTAAGTACAATGAAACCATCACGATAAAAACAGAAGCGGTTGCCTACAACAAGTTTTTCTGTCATCGGATGTTCTATATTTACGATGAGGCGGGCAATCTTTTGTTAGACATTCTCTGCTACTTTGTCCTGATTGATTTTGAGACTCGCAAGGTGGCGCCTGTGCCAGAAGCCTTGATTGCCCCTTATCAGTCTGAGCAGGTCAAGAAATTACCTCGGGCTCCCAAGTATCAGCTCTTGGAAAATCCATTTGTTCAAGAATTTTCTGTTCGCTATTTTGACTTGGATATGAATGGGCATGTCAATAATGGCAAGTACTTGGAATGGATGTATGAAGCACTGGGCTATGATTTTCTGCTCTGCCATGTCCCTAAAAAAATCCAACTCAAGTATCTCAAGGAAGTAGAGGCAACTAGCTTGGTGAGTTCACGCATGGTGGCAGAAGCTGGTGTCAGCCAGCATGAGATTGTGGTAGATGGGCATATTCATGCGCAAGCTGTCATAGAATGGAGGGAAAGTCATGTCGCAGGATAAGTGGTTGGAATGGGCCGTGCGTTTACAAGCCTTGGCTCAGACAGGCTTGGCCTATGGAAAAGATGTTTATGACATGGAGCGTTTCGAAGAAATCAGACAGATTGCGGCGGAAATGTTGGTAGAGCCATCTGGACAGCCCTTGGAGGTGGTGAAAGACTTGTTTTGCAATGAAACAGGCTACCAGACTCCAAAACTGGATACCCGCGCAGCTATTTTCCAAGAGGATAAAATCCTACTTGTCCAGGAAAACGATGGGCTCTGGTCCTTACCAGGTGGTTGGTGCGATGTGGACCAGTCCGTCAAGGAAAATGTTGTCAAGGAAGTAAAGGAAGAAGCGGGGCTGGATGTGGAGGCTCTGCGAGTCGTTGCGATTTTGGACAAGCACAAGAACAATCCTGCCAAGTCAGCCCACCGCGTGACCAAGGTCTTCATTCTATGTCGTCTCCTTGGCGGAGAGTTTCAGCCCAATTCGGAAACAGTTGCCAGTGGCTTCTTCAGTCTAGATGACTTACCACCGCTCTACCTTGGGAAAAATACAGCTGAGCAGTTAGCACTTTGCTTGGAAGCTAGTCGGTCTGAGCATTGGGAAACACGATTTGATTAAGGAGGAAAAATGACATATACAGGTTATTTGATTGATTTGGATGGTACGATTTATGAAGGGAAAAAGCGGATTCCTGCTGGTGAACGTTTTATTCATCGCTTGCAAGAACGTCAGATACCCTATTTATTCGTGACCAACAATACCACCCGCCGTCCTGAGATGGTGCAGGCTATGTTGGCTGAAAACTTTAACATTGAGACACCGCTTGAAACAATCTATACAGCCAGTCTGGCGACGGTAGATTATATGAATGATTTGGGCAAGGAAAAGAAAGTCTATGTCATTGGAGAAGACGGGCTCAAGTCTGCCATTTTTGAGGCAGGCTATGTGGAAGACACAGAAAATCCAGCCTATGTTGTTGTCGGCTTGGATACTCAGTTGACCTATGAAAAACTAACCATTGCCACCTTGGCTATTCAAAAGGGAGCGACCTTTATCGGTACCAATCCTGATTTGAACATTCCGACTGAAAGAGGTCATTTGCCAGGAGCAGGCTCACTTATTGCGCTTTTGAAAGCTGCTACCCGAGTAGAGCCGACCTTTATCGGTAAGCCTGAAGCGATTATCATGGACAAGGCTCTGGAGATTTTAGGCACAGAACGCAGCCAGACAGTTATGGTAGGAGATAACTACCTGACAGATATTCGTGCAGGGATTGACAATGGATTTCCAACTCTTTTAGTCCTGACTGGATTTACCAAGCCAGAAGAAGTAGCAGACTTACCCCTGGCTCCAACCCATGTCCTCGATAGTTTAGATGAATGGAGTTTTGATGAGAACTAAGTTACAGATTATCGGAACAATTTTATTTGTCTTGTCGGCAGCAGTTCTAGGAACCATCTACCTAGCTTGGCTAGTTTATCCGTTTGAGATTTCTTTTTTGGGGTTGGAAAAAGTGGTCTACATGAAAGCGACAGATATTTCCTATAATTTCAATATCTTGATGAACTATCTGACCAATCCATTTGCAAGTGTTTTAGACATGCCAAATTTTTCATCCTCAGCTGATGGTCTGAAACATTTTGCGGATGTGAAACATTTATTCCATCTAACTCAGGGGATTTTTATCCTCACCCTCCCTGCCTTTGTGCTTTTTGTAAAAAACATTCTGCTAAAAGGTTATGGAGACTTGGTTAAAAAGGTCATTTTCTGGACCATGCTTACGCCAATGATAATCGGTTTATTAGGTGTTCTTGTTGGCTTTGATCAGTTTTTTGTATTATTTCATACGGTGCTATTTCCAGGGGATTCTACATGGCTATTTGACCCTGCAAAGGATCCTGTCATATATATTTTGCCACAAGAGTTTTTCTTGCATTGCTTTGTATTATTTTTTGTCCTTTACGAATTCTTCTTTGGGACAATACTGGCGTGGACAGGAAAAAAGAACAGGATAGGATAAGAGCGTAAAATTCATATTTTAGAATTAAAAAATATTGACAAATGAGTTGAATCATAGTAAAATGATAAAGACTTTGAAATTGAGGGGAGTGAAAAAAATGTCAAAAACAGTAGTACGCAAGAACGAATCACTTGATGATGCTCTTCGTCGTTTCAAACGTGCGGTTACTAAAGCTGGTACTCTTCAAGAAACACGCAAACGCGAATTCTACGAAAAACCATCTGTAAAACGTAAACGTAAATCAGAAGCAGCTCGCAAGCGTAAAAAATTCTAATTGAATTTGAAAACGGCCGAAAGGCTGTTTTTTGTTTACTTTTTACAACAGGTGACATATAATAGGGATATAGAATTTTGTCCAGGTGAAAAGGAGTAAAGAGATGAGTATCTTAGTTACTGGTGGTGCAGGTTATATTGGTAGTCATACGGTTGTCGAATTGTTAAATTTAGGTAAAGAAGTAGTAATTGTTGACGATTTATCTAATGCAAGCATCCAGGTATTGGATCGTATTGAAGAAATTACAGGAAAGAGACCGACCTTCTATCAGCTAGACGTAGCAGATAAACGGGGATTGCGTCAGGTGTTCGAGAAAGAAAATATCGAGTCAGCGATCCATTTTGCTGCATTTAAGGCAGTAGGAGAATCAGTTCAAAAACCTGGCGCTTATTACGAAAATAATATCATGTCCATTCTCTCATTGGTTGAAGTGATGGCTGAGTTTGATGTGAAGAAAATCGTCTTTTCATCTAGTGCGACTGTTTATGGCAGTTTTAATCCCTCTCCTTATCAAGAGGACATGCCAGTAGGAGTTCCAACAAGCCCGTATGGTCAAACGAAAGTCATGTGTGAACAGATTCTTCGCGACATTTATGTTTCTGATTCAGAATGGTCTATTTCGTTGTTGCGCTATTTCAATCCAATTGGAGCTCATGAGTCAGGCTTGATTGGGGAAGATCCATCAGGCATTCCAAATAACTTGATGCCATTTGTAGCTCAGGTAGCAGTTGGTAAACGTGAATTTCTCAATATTTTTGGTAATGCATACGATACGCCAGATGGGACTTGTGTACGAGACTATATCCATGTTGTTGATTTGGCCAAAGGACACGTACGAGCATTAGAAAAATTAGATGAAGCTAATCAGGTTTATACTTATAACCTAGGTTCTGGTCAAGGAACAAGTGTCTTAGAATTGGTAAATACTTTCATTCAAGTAACAGGTGTAGATGTTCCGTATCGCTTTGCACCAAATCGAGCAGGAGACCTTCCGTCCTTTTATGCGAATGCAGACAAAGCTCTGGCTGAACTCAACTGGAAAACAGAAAAAACAATTGAAGACATGTGTCGCGATACGTGGAACTGGCAATCGAAAAATCCAAATGGATACGAAGGATAAGAAAAGATGTGAGTGGAGGCTCACATCTTATTTTTGTAATTATGGAAGAGAAAAACAGGTATGGAGACCTGTTTTTCAATATTATTGATTATTTTTTCAATAAATCGCGGATTTCTGCAAGCAACTCTTCTTGAGTTGGACCAGCAGGAGCTTTCTCTTCAACTTTCTTAGGCATTGCTTTCTCAGCTGCTTTAACAACGAAGAACATTGAAGTTCCAATAATCAAGAAGTTGATAACAGCGCTCAAGAAGCTACCGTACTTCACACCATTCCATGCAAGGTCAGCGATGTTTTGAACGTTTGCTGCTTTCAATGCAGGAGTTAAAATCAATGGAGTGATGATATCTTCAACAAATGATTTAATAATTGCGCCAAACGCACCACCAATTACCACTGCTACAGCAAGGTCAACAATGTTCCCACGGAACAAAAATGCTTTTAAATCTTTCAACATATCCTAAATATGTCCTTTCATAAATATTTTACTTTACCTATTATACCCATAAAAAAATATTTTACAAGTAATTTGTTTTAGAAATTTTACATTTTCCCTTATTTAGTATACAATAGAGTATGTTAAACTAAGGGAAGAGTGTTCACTTTTTAAATTAGCTAGTATGATATGAGGAGGGAATGTGCTTTCAAAGGATAAAATTACTGAAATAAAACAAGCTCTCAATATCGTTGACGTTATTGGTGAAACGGTTGCTTTGACTAAGACCGGACGTAATTATGTCGGTCTTTGCCCTTTTCATGGGGAGAAAACCCCGTCTTTCAATGTGATTGAAGATAAGCAGTTCTACCATTGTTTTGGATGTGGTAAGTCCGGAGATGTATTCAAGTTTGTCGAAGAAGTTCGTGGTGTTTCTTTTGCGGATGCGGCAGCTATCTTAGCTGAGAAGGCAGGGTTTCAAGTAGATGTAATTCCTTCCTATCATCAAGAGGAGAAAAGGATTAGTCCGCATCAGGTCCTGTATGATATTCATCGGGATGCCGCAAAGTTTTATCATGCCCTTTTGATGACAACCAAAATGGGTGAGGAAGCTAGAGCTTATCTACACCAACGTGGCTTGACAGATGATGTCATAAAAACATTCCAGCTAGGCTTAGCTCCGGCCGAACAGAATATTCTTTACCAAAAACTATCAGGTCAATATGACGAAGAAAGTCTATTGAATTCGGGTTTGTTCAATCCAAGTGAGAATAATATTATTTATGACGCCTTTCAAGCGAGGATTATTTTCCCCTTGGCGGATGAATATGGTCGAATTGTAGCTTTTTCAGGTCGGATTTGGACCGAAGAAGATCGAAACAATAAACAATTAGCTAAGTATAAAAACTCTCGTAGTACTGCGATTTTCAATAAAAGCTATGAATTGTATCATTTGGACAAGGCTAAAGCGGTTATTAAGAAGCAACGTGAAGCCTATCTCATGGAAGGTTTTCTAGATGTTATTGCTGCTCATCGTGTAGGGATTGATAATGCAGTGGCTTCCATGGGAACAGCTTTGACAAGAGAGCATGTTGCACACCTAGCTAAGTTTTGTAAGAAAATTGTTCTGACTTATGATGGGGATAAGGCTGGACAGGCAGCTACCATGAAGGCGCTGGACGAACTACAAGATTTTCAGGTTGAAATCGTGAGTTTGCCAGATAATATGGACCCAGATGAATTTTTGCAGAAAAATTCGGAAGAAGCCTTGCAACAGGTTTTAACCAAGTCACGAATCAGCGATGTAGAGTTTTTGATTCAATACTTGAAACCTGAAAATCCTGACAATCTACAAATGCAGATTGAGTTTGTAGATAAGATTGCACCAATTATTGCCAAAGTATCATCCATTACAGCTCAAAATTCTTATATTTATAAGGTGGCGGATTTACTTTCTGACTTTGATTATAATCAGGTGGAACAGGCAGTAAATGCTGTTCGTCTGAACCAGCGCCAGGAGAGAACACAACAGGTATTTCAATCACAGACTGGTCAGTCTTATTTGCCACCAGTCCAAACGATTGCTCGTATAACGAGTCTTATTCGAACAGAAAACCATTTACTTTATCGGATGGTTGAACATCCTTATATTCTCAATGAGTTCCGTTTACGAGAAGATTTTTATTTTGCGACGCCAGAATTGCAAGCTATTTATGATATGTTAAAAAAATCTGGGGAAATTACCAGTTTTGAACTATCACAGTTGAACGATTCCGCTCAACAGGCTTGGTATCGTATGCAGGAAGAACGTTTACCTAATGAAGTGTCTCCACACGAAATCGAAGAATTAGAAATTCGGCGAGACAAGGAATTGTTAAAGAAGGAGAACCAGCACCTAGCACGGAAAATCCGTGAACATTCCCATGTGGGAAATGCAGATATTGCCCTCGATGAGTTGCAAAAACTCCTCGATAGAAGAAGACAAATGGAGTAAATATGACAAATAAAAAAGATAAAAAAACAGAAGTAACTACTTTTGATGTACAAGTTGCCGAATTTATCCGTAACCATAAAAAACAAGGTTCAGCTACAGACGATGAAATCAATGACCAACTGGTTATTCCATTTACGCTTGATGCTGACGGAATCGATGATTTGCTCCAACGTATTCAGGATGCAGGGATTTCAATTGTCGATAAAGAAGGGAACCCTTCTGCTCGTGCTATGCAGGTAGAGGAAGAACCAGAATTATCTGATGAAGAATTGCTCGGAAGCACTTCTGCAAAAGTGAACGACCCAGTCCGCATGTATTTGAAAGAAATTGGTGTTGTACCTCTTTTGACCAACGAGGAAGAGCAAGAATTGGCATTGGCGGTTGAAGCAGGTGACCCAGAAGCGAAACAACGTTTGGCTGAAGCCAACTTGCGTTTGGTTGTTTCCATTGCAAAACGCTATGTCGGTCGTGGTATGCAGTTCCTTGATCTTATCCAAGAAGGAAACATGGGCTTGATGAAGGCCGTTGACAAGTTCGACTACTCTAAAGGTTTCAAGTTTTCAACCTATGCAACCTGGTGGATTCGTCAGGCTATCACTCGTGCCATTGCGGACCAAGCACGTACAATCCGTATTCCTGTTCACATGGTAGAAACCATTAACAAATTGGTCCGTGAGCAACGCAATCTCTTGCAAGAATTGGGCCAAGATCCAACGCCAGAGCAAATCGCTGAGCGTATGGATATGACGCCTGAGAAAGTTCGTGAAATCCTCAAGATTGCACAAGAGCCTGTCTCGCTCGAAACCCCAATTGGTGAAGAAGATGATAGTCATCTTGGAGATTTTATTGAAGACGAAGTCATTGAAAATCCAGTTGATTACACAACTCGTGTCGTTCTTCGTGAACAGTTAGATGAGGTATTGGATACTCTTACTGACCGTGAGGAAAACGTATTGCGTCTTCGTTTTGGTTTAGATGATGGTAAAATGCGCACGCTTGAAGATGTTGGTAAAGTCTTTAACGTAACCCGTGAACGCATCCGCCAAATCGAAGCTAAAGCCCTCCGTAAACTTCGCCACCCATCCCGCAGCAAACCACTCAGAGACTTTATTGAGGATTAGAAAGGTACTGCGTACCTTTCTAACGCCTGCTTGAAAATAAGAGAGTAGGCTGTCTGGAAGACACAATCAACCGCTCCCCTTGAAATTAGAAAGGGAGCGTAACGTCCAGTGGGCTAATTTGACACAAACTTGGTTTGTTTCTTTTCTAGTATTGAAATTGTGAACAAGAAAGAGAGAAAAATGACGTACACAGAAGATCAAATTAAAGACATTCAGGAGCGTATTTTTCATGCTCTTGAAGATGTGATTGACCCTGAGCTAGGTATTGATATTATCAATTTAGGGCTAATTTATGAAATCCGATTTATTGAGGGCAAGGCTGAAATTGATATGACCTTGACGACCATGGGTTGTCCATTAGCTGATCTAATTACAGATCAAATTCATGATGTACTGAAGGATGTTCCTGAAGTAACAGAAGTAGATGTGAGACTGGTTTGGTCACCAGCTTGGACCGTTCAAAAAATGAGTCGTTATGCTCGAATTGCATTAGGAATTAAATAAAAAAACAAAATGGTTTCGAACGTTTGAAGCCATTTTTTTATTATGGCTTCGAGCCAGTTTTTCTCGAAGAGAAAAACAAGAAAACCACCAGCTATGCTGGTGGCTGCCAAGGCTTTGAGTTTCCATTTCTTTTTTCATGTTATAATCTAATTGTTCAGGTCAGATCAAGGAGGAGTAAACTAGTCCAGTGGACTAGTTTAGCATGGCTAAAACCAGTTACAGTTTACCACATACCAAATGGATGTGCTCTATCATATCGTTTTCACACCAAAATATATCAGTAAGGCGATATACTACAAGGTTCGAGAGGACTTGATACATATTATTCGTCATATACAAAGGCGTGGAAATCATTGAGGGGCACAAGATGCCAGATCATGTTCATATGCTTGTCTTAATATCTCCAAAACCTTCGATTTCCGATTTTTATGGGATACTTAAAAAGCAAAAGTGCTCTAATGATATTTGATAAACATACTAATTTAAAATATAAGTATGGAAATCGAAAGTTTTGGGCTAGAGGCTACTATGTGAGTACCGTTGAACTAAATGAAAAGACAGTTGCGAAATACATTTGCGAGCAGGAGAAAAATGACATTGCACTTGATTCTTGAATGTCAAAGAGTATTAAGATTCATTTCCAGATGGTAGTTTTAGAACAAGATAAAAGCCCGTTGTTACGGGCATTAGTCAAGTAATTATAGCACTAACCTGAACGAAGTTCAGCGAACGTCTTTAGACGTCGCTGGAGAGAAACAGCTTATAGCCGGTGTACAAGCAACCCGTTTTCACGGGTGGTTATCACTTTATCCTAATAATTGTTGCAACCATTGGCTTCCATAGATCCAAAAGAAGCTATATGCCACAACTGAGAAAGGGCGACAAAGTAAAGTGATAACAATAAATTTCCGATAACTCATGCTTGTTAATCCAGTAATCATCACCACTATGTCAGCTGGAGAAATGGGAGAAAGCATGCAGAGAATAAAGAAAACTTCATAACTACGTTTATTATCAATTTTGCTTTCATATTTGTAAAATGTATCTTCAGACATGAAGAGGAGACAAAATTTCTTTCCATAGCGACGAGCCAACCAGAAAAGGATGATACTACCGATTGAAATTCCAAGATAATTGAGAAAGAATCCCCACCAAAAATGAAATACGAGGAAACCAACAACAGTCGTAACACCGCCTGGAATAATCGGAAATACAACTTGAATAATCTGAATAGCTAAAAAGGAGAGGCTACCTAAAGCACCTTGGCTTTTGATTAAATCGCTTAAGACATTTTGGTCGTTCAAAATGCCAATCTTGTAGAGCCAAAACAGAAAAATAGCAGTCCCGATAAGGGTCAAAATACTTAATACTTGAATGGTTTTTTGCCAAAATTTATACATATCCCCATTTTACCATATTTCAAAATTTTTTTAAATTGTAAGGAGAATGTAAAATAATTTTGCTATTTATAAAAAATTCTGCTATAATAATTCCTGTATCAAATCCTACGGGGTTGTTACGGATTCGACAGGCATTATGAGGCTTGTTCTGCAACTCATCGGCAGATGTAAAAGTGCCAGTTAAATATAACTGCAAAAAATACAAATACTTACGCATTAGCAGCTTAATAACCTGCCTGCGTGACCAGTCGCGAATTGCTTGTGTTTGCTGATTGGTCTTAAAATAGCAAGCTACGTTGGGATTGAGTCAGGCAGTTCCAAAAGAGATTTACTGACTCGCTTGGTCTAGGTTTGAGTTATGTATCGAGTTCAAGTTAAAGTTAAAGCAAGACATAACCTATGGTTGTAGACGAATAAGTTAGCAGGTGTTTGGACGTGGGTTCGACTCCCACCAGCTCCATATATGGAAGATTACTCAAGAGGCTCAAGAGGCCGTGTTGGAAACGCGGTAGGCGTGTAACAGCGTGCGTGGGTTCGAATCCCATGTCTTCCGTATGTTATTGAAGAACGACTGATAGTCGTTCTTTTTTTGTCTGTGAATGATACAACTGAAAATAAATGAAAGTTCAGGTTTTATGGTAAAATTCTTGTTTTTCTTCAAAAATATGATATGATAGTTAACAACATACCAGACGGAGGTTGTGTTAATAGTGTTGAATGTAAATGAATTGGTCAAAACAGAGTTGCATTGTCATTTGGATGGCTCATTGTCCCTCGGAGTCATTCGACAATTGGCACAGATGGCTAAGATCACTATTCCTGCAGAAGATGAAGCATTAAGAAAATTAGTTAGTGTTCACGGAAAAGTTGATAGTTTATTGGCTTATTTAAAGTTATTCGATTTTGTTCGTCCACTCTTACAAACCGCATCAGCTTTAGAATTGGCAGCCTATGATCTTGTACGACAGGTTGCAAGAGATAAGATTATTTACATTGAAGTTCGTTTTGCACCTGAACTGTCGACGGATCAAGACTTGACTATTTTAGAAGCGGTCTCAGCAGTTTTAGTTGGACTAAACAGGGGGCAGGAAGATTTTGGAGTGGTTGCTAAACTTTTGGTTTGTGGTTTAAAGCAAACGAATACGAATCAAACGAAGGAACTCTTTTCGGCTATTGCTGATTTGGCACCAAAAGGACTTGTGGGATTTGATTTTGCAGGAAATGAAGCAGACTATCCTACGGAAGAACTTCGGGATATTATTCAATTTACTCAGTCTTTAGGTTATCCCATGACTTTCCATGCCGGAGAATGTGGATGTGTGACCAATGTGATTCAAGCTCTTGAACTTGGGATTAGAAGGATTGGTCATGGCACGGCACTTACTCGCAATCCTGAAGCTATCCAAGCTTTTGTCAATAGCAGAGCAACACTTGAAATGTGTCTAACATCGAATCTTCAAACTGGTGCAGCTGATTCGATTGAACATTTTCCATATCAAGAGCTAGTTGAGGCAGGAGCAAATATCACAATCAACACAGATAATCGTACCGTTTCTAATACTACACTTAATAGAGAATATCAGTTATTTGTAGAATATTTTGGGACTAGCAAAGCTGATTTTTATCGCTTCAATCAAAACGCTATTCAGGCAAGTTTTGCCAGCGAAGTAGAAAAGAAAGTTTTGTTGGAATTCCTAGATCAACAGTATTAAGAAAAAAGCTCTATACCGGTTGATTAGACCAGTAAGGAGCTTTTTCTACCATTTGTCAAGTTCATCAAGGTATTTGACGAAAAATATTTTGTGTCTCGTAATCCAAATAAGGAAATTATTTTATTTTTGACTAAAGTTTAGTGTAAAAAGTGTATACAAAAGCAACAC
>NZ_JAIJZQ010000037.1:0-13576 GCF_019754195.1 Streptococcus sp. 2018037 | reverse complement strand
GGCACTTTAAGACGGAGTGCTATGATTTGAAGAAGTATAAGACTTTTGAGGAGCTGGTGTCAGATATTGATGCCTACATCTATTTTTATAATCATCAACGTTTTCAAGAACGCAACAACGGCTTTGCGCCTCTTGAAATGAGGAACAAGGCCGTCGCCTAATCTTTTATTATTTCATTGTCCACTTGACAGGGAGCAGTTCAGACGAATTCTCGGTTTTCTTCTATTTTATCCAATACTCAATGAAAATCAAAATCAAACTAGCTCCAAAGGTTCGGAGATAGAGCGAACGTCTTCGGTTCTCTCCTAAGCAGATAGAACTCTACTACTTTCGCATTTTCAAGTAGTAGGCTGTAAAGCTCCACTGGAGCTTTACACTCATCAAATCAATTCAACAAGGTTTGAGTTTGATTTTCGAAGAGTATTAGTCTAACAACTTAGCCAGTTCCTGAGCCAAAAGTTGTTGTGCAACTTGTGGATTGGCTTGTCCCTTGGTTGCTTTCATCAAGAAGCCTGTAAAGGCCTTATCGGCATTGCGTTTGCCAGACTTGAAGTCAGCTACGGCTGCTTCATTATCCGCAAAGACTTGGTGGATAATCGGAATCAAGACCGCAGGGTCTGAAATCTGTACCAAGCCAGCTTTCTCAACGTAAGCCTTAGCAGAGCCACCTTCTTTGGCCAGGTGAACAAAGACTTTCTTGGCAATCTTAGATGAAATAGTTCCATCCGCAATCAAGGCAATCATCTCCACCAAGTTTTCAGGTGTTAAGGCGATTTGCTCAATAGTCTTACCTTCAGCATTGAGGAACTGAGCCACTTCACCCTGCAACCAGTTAGAAACTTGTTTAGCATCGCCACCTGCTGCCACTGCTGCTTCAAAGAAGTCAGACAGAGCCTTAGTAGATGTCAACTGACCGGCATCGTAGGCGGTCAAGCCCAAGTTTTCCACATAGTGAGCACGGCGAGCTTTTGGAAAGACTGGCAATTCTGCGCGCACTTCCTCAATCCAGTTATCATCAATCTCATAGAGCGGTAGGTCTGGCTCTGGGAAGTAACGATAGTCAGCCGACCCTTCTTTGACACGCATGAGAATAGTTTCACCAGTAGATTCATCGTAACGACGTGTTTCCTGCTGGATTTGACCACCTGAACGCAAGATTTTCGCCTGACGTTCAACCTCGTGCTGCAAGCCCTTGCGAACATAGTTGAAGGAGTTGAGGTTTTTCAACTCAGTCTTGATACCAAATTTCTCCTGACCATAGGGACGAAGGGAAATATTGGCATCCACGCGCATAGAACCCTCTTCCATCTTCACATCTGAAATACCAGTGTACTGAATGATTTCTTTAAGGGCTGTCAAGTAGGCGTATGCCTCTTCAGGCGAACGCATATCTGCTTCTGATACAATCTCGATCAAGGGCACGCCCTGACGGTTGAGGTCCACATAAGAATAGCCGTCTGTACCGTGGGTATTCTTACCCGCATCCTCTTCCAAATGCGCACGCTCGATACGAATTTTCTTAGTCGTACCGTCTTCTAGCTCAATCTCAATCCAGCCATTGTAGCCAATCGGCTCGTCAAACTGGGAAATCTGATAGGCCTTAGGGTTATCAGGATAGAAATAGTTCTTACGGTCAAAGTGCATGTCCTTGTGAATGTCCATGTTCAAGGCCAAGGCAGCCTTGATACCAGCATCCACAACACCCTTGTTAAGAACAGGAAGGACACCTGGGAAAGACCAGTCAATCACGTTGGTATTGGCATTTGGATCCTCACCAAAATGAGCAGATGAAGGTGAGAAAATTTTCGAGTTGGTATTCAACTCCACATGGACTTCTAGACCAATAATCGTTTCAAAGTTCATTAGTTAGCACCTCCAAAAATCACTGGTTGTTGCTTGTGGTAGTCTGTTGTCGCTTCAAAGGCAGCAGCCACTTGGTAAATGGTCTCTTCTGAGTATTTTGGACCAATCAACTGCAAACCGACTGGCAAGCCTTCCACAAAACCAGCAGGAATAGAAAGACCAGGAAGACCAGCCAAGTTTACAGGAATTGTTAACAAGTCCGCCAAGTACATGGCCACAGGGTCATGGTTGAGCGTGTCCAAACCAAAGGCAACCGTCGGAGCTGTCGGCCCCAAAATCAAATCATAGTCCGCAAAGACTTTTTCAAAATCTTGGATAATCAAGGTCCGCACCTGGCCAGCCTTCTTGAAGTAGGCATCGTAGTAACCAGATGACAAGCTAAATGTACCTAACATAATACGACGTTTGACTTCCTCACCAAAACCTTGGCTACGGGTTTTCACGTAAATCTCATCCAAGTTTGTCGCATCTTCTGCACGGAAACCATAACGGATTCCGTCAAAACGTTGCAAGTTAGAAGAAGCCTCTGATGAAGCAATGATGTAGTAAACGGCAACCCCATACTTAGAATGTGGCAGGCTGACTTCCTCAATAATCGCACCCAGACTTTCCAAGTGCTTAGCCGCCTTGAGAATGGTTTCCTTGACCTGCGGATCAATCCCTTCGCCCATGTATTCTTTTGGCAGAGCAATCTTCATACCCTTGATGTCTTGACCAATCTTACTAGTGAAGTCAGCAATTTCATTGATCGTTGATGTTGCATCCTTGACATCATGACCAGAGATGACATTGAGCAACTGGGCATTTTCCTTAACTGTCTGTGAAAATGGACCAATCTGGTCAAGAGATGAACCAAAGGCAATCAAACCAAAACGTGACACCGTTCCATAGGTTGGCTTCATACCGACGATACCATTAAAGGCTGCAGGCTGGCGGATGGAACCACCTGTATCAGAACCAAGTGACAAACGGACCTGACCAGCAGCAACTGCAGCTGCCGAACCACCTGATGAACCACCAGGAACTTTGGTCTGGTCCCAAGCATTTTTGGTCGGTTTGAAGGCAGAGTTCTCATTAGAACCACCCATGGCAAACTCATCCATGTTGGTCTTACCAACAACAATCATATCCTTTGCATAGGCCTGAGCAACCGATGTCGCATCAAAAATCGGCTCGTAATTGTAGAGCATTTTTGAAGCTGCCGTGGTCAAAATCCCCTTGGTAGAGATATTGTCCTTAACTGCCAAAGGAACCCCTGCCATAACATTGTCCGCATCAATCCCTTTTTCATCAAGGGCCGCAGCCTGCGCCAAGGCCGCATCTTCTGTGATAGTCAAGAAAGCATCCACTGCTCCCTCACGGCTCTTAATGTCTTCCAAAGTTGCCTTGGTCAACTCAACCGCAGAAATCTCCTTTTTGACAAGGAGGTCATGCAATTCATCAATGGTTTTATTGTTAAACGTCATTAGGCATCTCCTCCCCCGTCTAGAATAGCTGGTACCTTGATAAAGTTATCTTGCGATTCAGGCACATTTTTGAAAAGCTCCTCACGGCTCTCACCTTTTTGGGCAACATCTGCTCGCAAGACATTCTTACGGTCAGCCATAGTGGTCGTTACCGCAACACCTGTCGTATCTACTTCATTGAGCAATTCAACCATATCGACAATCTTGCTCAAACTTGTCGCAAATTCCGCTGTTTCTTGATCCGAAAATTCCAGCTTAGACAGCTTGGCAACGTGACGGACTTCAGCTTCAGAAATCTTCATTCTTACTTTCCTCCTAATGGAAATCTATCTTCTCATTATACCATATTTCCAGCCCCAGACAAAGGTAGAAATGACCTAATATGTTACCTATTTCCTCCTAAAAATCCGTTCTTTAAATTACGAAGTATTCCTAATCTCACACCGTAAAACGATAAAAAACAGCAAGTTTCATCTAGCAATAAAACTTACTGTTTGCTTAGCCTATCTTTTTATGAACTAATCCTTTGCATGTTTGCGGTATTTTTCCATTTTCCCTTTAAAAAGCTCTCCATTACTTGGTGCTGTATAGGAGACAGCATTGGCTCCAGCTTCGATAACCCGACGAATAGACTCCTCAGTCGGACCACCAGTCGCAATAATTGGAAAGTCAGAGAAAGCTTCTCGAATCTTCTTCACAACCCTTGGCGTTTCCATACCGCAAGAAACATTTAAAATATCTACTCCTGCTTTAATCCGTGAGGTTAAATCAGACTTTTCAGAAACAACTGTATAAATGATAGGAATATCTACTACTTTATTGATTGCCTCAATTGTTTTTACATCCGTTGGTCCATTTACCACAACAGCGTATGCTCCTTCCGACTCAGACAATAGACTCATATTAGCTGAACGCATACCTGTCGTCAAGCCTCCACCAACACCAGCCAAGACTGGAACTGACGCAACCAACATAATACTTTTGATAATAGCTGGACTAGGCGTAAATGGATAAACAGCCAAAATAGCATCTGCGTTGTGATTGGCAATAATCGACACATCCGTTGTAAATAAGACTGAACGAATGCGACGACCATAAATACGAATTCCACTACATTCCTTGATAACTTCTGGCATCTGAACAATATCCTGCCGTAAATCTGATAAAACAGATGGAATAAACTGTTCGCTCATCCGCAACCTCCTCTATACTAGCTACAATAATATATAGTATAACATATTATTTCATGGAAGAGACACAAAAACAATCCATTTTGCCACTGCTTTCACAATAAAGTACTTTTTCAACAGATTTTTTTAAAAAAAGAGACAGCTTTCGCTGCCTCCCATTCTCCGACCAAAATAGTCTGTAGGACTATCTTAACGACGGATTTCTTTGATACGTGCTGCTTTACCTTGCAATGCACGTAGGTAGTACAATTTAGCACGACGTACTTTACCGTAACGTACTACTTCAATCTTATCAACACGTGGAGTGTGGATTGGGAATGTACGTTCAACACCTACACCACCAGAGATTTTACGTACAGTGTACATTTCTGAGATGCCTTGACCTTTACGAGAGATAACAACACCCTCGAAAATCTGGATACGTTCGCGGTTACCTTCGACAACCTTAGCGTGAACACGCACAGTGTCACCAGGACGGAATGAAGGAATGTCAGTACGAAGTTGACCTTCTGTCAAACTTTGGATCAATGGATTCATTTTATTCTCCTATCTTTGTCAATCTTAGGTGCTTTTAAACCCAGCGGATAAACTGTATTTTTGTGCGTCCATTACACACGAATTATATTATACACTAAGTAATCACCTATGTAAAGCATTTTGATAAATTTATCATGGTCAATCATACCGCTTCTTTTACCAGAATCAGACTGACGACGTAGTTGTAGATGGAACTGAAGTTCATCAAGCTAAGTCAACAAGGTCTGAGTTTGATTTTCGAAGAGTGTTGATGATACAGATTCCTGTTGGAGAAAAACAAAAAACCAGTCCACAGACTGGTCACTATACTATTAGTCAATGATTGTCGCACCAAGTACATGACGCAAATGGTTGAGAGCAAACTGATGATTCTCCTCCGTCAATGCAGCAATGGCTGATGAGACCACCTCAATACGATACCCCTTATTATAAGCATCAATAGCTGTATGAAGAACACAAATATCAGACAAAACACCCGTCAAGACAACCGTATCTACACCACGTTCTCTTAGTCGAACATCCAAATCCGTCCCAGAAAAAGTAGAATAATGACGTTTATCCATCCAACGAACACGCGCATGCCCTTTATGTTTTTGATAAAAATCTGCTAAAGGACCATACAAGTCACGCCCTTGCGTCCCAATGATATTATGACTTGGGAAAAGCTGAGCTTCAGGATGAAATTCATCCCCCTCCTCATGACCATCAATCGCAAAGAAAATATAGTCTCCATTTTCAAAAGCTTCTTGCGTAACCTGAGCAATTCGTTCAGAAATAGCCTGAGCTGATTTTCCAGCAGTCAACTTTCCTTCATCTGCTACAAAATCTATTATATAATCAATGCTTTTGTCATTTTAGTAGTCACGTTTCTTAATTTCATCAAAAATAGCTGGGATGAGAACCTTCAAATAGGTTCCTTTCATACCAAGCGAACGACTTTCAATAATCCCCGCACTCTCCAACTTACGCAAAGCATTGACAATGACCGAACGAGTAATACCGATACGGTCCGCAATCACAGACGCAGTCAGCTGCCCCTCATTGCCACTCAACTCACCCAGAATAGCCGCCACCGCCTTCATCTCAGAATAAGAAAGCGTATTTACCGCCATATTGACCGCAGCGCGACGACGAATATTCTTCTCATCTTCTTCCCGTTGGAAATTAAGCAACTGGATACCAACTACTGTTGCTGCAATCTCAACCAAAATCAAATCATCATCGTGAAACTGCTCATCATTCCGCCAAATAATAAGCGAACCAAAACGAATTCCCGTCACATGGATAGGGGCTATCGTTGTCAGACCATTTGGATAGGTCGATCGTGATTCAACAGGGATGGCAGTCAACTCGCTCTCGACAGGCAAGTTAACCTGCGTATCATAAACCTGCGCGACTGCTTTTACATATCCTTCTGGGAATTGTTTATTTTGGAAAAATTCTTCCACACGATCATTGTTTGTCTCGTAACTCATGTGGTATCCCAAAACTTCACCTTCGCTATTAATAATACAAGAATTACAATCAATAATAGCTGATAGATGTTCAGCAATAGCATTGTAAGGCAATTCTTCTGCCAATTGCTCTTCGGAACGCTTCAAAATAGAAGTAATATTCCGTGTCTTCTCTAATAATGTTGTCATATTTTCCTCTTTACTCTGTAATTGCTTTCAGTATAGCAAAAAATACATAAAATTTCAACAATTATCAGAATATTTACCGTTGTTAGAAAAACACAAACAATTTCATCCAAGCAAAAAGAAAAGGCTGATTAACACTCAGCCTAAAATTCCATTATCTACGATATTGTTGCAAGAATCGTGACATTTTTTCTTGAATTTCTGCCAACTCATCCACACGTGGTAAATACACAATACGGAAATGATCTGGATCCTTCCAGTTAAAACCTCGACCATGGACCAAAAGTACTTTTTCTTGCTTGAGGAAATCCAATACAAATTGTTCATCATCATCAACTCTGTACATCTCACAATCAATTTTTGGGAAGACATACAGACCAGCCTTAGGTTTTACAGCAGAAAGCCCCGGAATATCATTAATCGCCTTGGTAATAAACTCCCTTTGTTCATATAAGCGTCCGCCAGGCATCAAGAGTTCATCAACCGATTGGTAACCTCCCAAAGAAGTTTGAACAACCTGTTGAGCCAAAACGTTTGAACACAAACGCATATTGGACAACATATTCAAGCCTTCAATGTAACCTTTTACATGCTTTTTCGGACCAGATAAGACCATCCAACCTACTCGGAAACCACAAATACGATGCGATTTAGACAGTCCATTCATCGTCACAATAAATAAATCTGGAGCCAGTGTCGCAATAGGGATATGAACAGCTCCGTCAAAGACCATACGATCATAAATCTCATCAGAGAAAATAATCAATTCATGTCTACGAGCAATATCAATGATTCCTTCTAAAATTTCTTTCGGATAGAGAGCTCCAGTTGGATTATTTGGATTGATAAGGACAATTGCCTTGGTTCGAGAAGTCACCTTGGACTCCATGTCTGCCAAATCCGGATACCATTCAGCTGCTTCATCACAAACATAGTGAACAGCTTTACCACCAGCCAAACTAACCGCAGCAGTCCAGAGAGGATAGTCTGGCATTGGCACCAACACCTCATCACCATTATCTAGCAAACCTTGCATAGACATAACAATCAGCTCACTCACGCCGTTTCCAAGATAAATATCTTCAATATCAACATTTGGAAATTTCTTTAGCTGACAATACTGCATGATAGCCTTACGTGCAGAAAAAATTCCCTTACTGTTCGAATATCCCTCTGATTTACGGGCGTTATGAATCAAGTCACGAATAACTTCATCTGGAGCAGTAAAACCAAATTCTGCAGGATTCCCCGTATTCAAACGTAAAATCTGCTCTCCATTGGCACGCATGCGCATGGCCTCTTCCAAAACAGGCCCACGAATATCATATGCTACATCATCCAATTTTGTTGACTTGTTAAATTGCTTCATGTCGTCACCTCGACTTTCTATCTTTTCTATTGTACTGTAAAAGCAAAAAAAGTACAAGAATCCTTTACATTTTCTCTTAAAAGGCTTATAATAAAAATGTAAGGAACTGCTCTACCTATTTCGGGACAAAGCTCTTCTGAAAGGAGTGATTATTATGACACAATCTTACAAAACAATACTCGTCGCTGTAGACGGCTCTAAAGGAGCAGAATTAGCTCTTCATAAAGCCATTCATGTTGCACTACGCAACCAAGCGCGTCTGATTATCGCCCATGTGATTGATACCCGTGCTCTCCACAATGTTGTTGCATTTGACGCCTCTGTCTATGAATCTTTAGAAAGAGAGGCGGAGCTCCTCCTCGAAGAATACAAACAAGAAGCCCTCAACGCTGGTCTGACCGATGTACAGATTCGCATTGAATTCGGTAACCCTAAAACCCTCCTGGCTATTGATATTCCAAAGGAAACTGGTGCAGATCTTATGCTACTTGGAGCAACTGGTCTAAATGCCTTTGAACGTCTCCTAATCGGATCCTCATCCGAATATATCATGCGCCACGCAACTATCGATTTACTCATTGTTCGCGATGGAGAAAAAAGTTTATAAACCAAAAGACTTGATTTACGAATCAAGTCTTTTCATCTGTCTTTTCAGCTCTTCCTGAATCTTTTCCTCCGGCGCAAACCGTTCTTCCCAATCATCAGGTTTTAAAATTTTATGGGTAATTGGATCAAAATGGGCCTTCCCATCTGGAAATGTTTTCCCCATATTTGCAGTATGGACTATCTGAAAAATTGGTTCTGGATCAACCCCCATCAAAACAAACGAACCATATGTAAAATAAAGAATATCCAGCAAAGCATCTACCTGATCCTGCATCGAAACCCCGAAACTTCTCTTGCCAGATACCTTATCAGCAGCAGTATCTAAATCCTGATGAAGTTGTTGAATAAAATCATGAAACTCAACTTCAGATTCTGAAGCTGCATGTAGAAATTCTACCAACTCCTCCAATTTAAAACCAGCGCGATGCAAAGCCGTCTGTCCATCATACACACTGGGAAGTTCTTGGGTTTCACCATCCATTAAAAAATGAAAATCCTTTACCCTATTAAAATTATCGTCCTTACTCTGAAACATCTTATCCCTCAATCACACCAAAATGAATTAATGCCTTATAAATCCCATCACGATTATTTGTATCTGTAACAAAGGAAGCTGCTTGTTTAACCTTTTTCGTCCCATTTCCCATCGCTACCGAGTGCTGAATTTCATTCAACATTTCAAAATCATTATTAGAATCCCCGAATACCATAACTTCATCTAACTCAAAACCATATCGATCTGCAACCTTTACAATACCCGATAATTTTGAATTTCCCTTACTGATAATATCAGTCGCATAGGGACTCGAACGCGTAAAAGACAAGTTCGGAAAGAGCACCTCCAATGATTGCGTCTCCCTTTCCGTCGTCAGCAACATCAGCTGATAGATTGGTTGAAAGAGAAAACCTTTCAAATTCGTTTCCTGTTGAGGACTGATCCAACGTACCAAGCGATTGAAAATAAAGTTTATGATTCCAGCCCAGGACTCCGGAATCATACGCGTCACACGATATGCAAAATTTCCTGTTCCAGCACTCATAATCTTACTACCAAATATGCCTTTAGCAGTTCCAAAAGATAAATCCTTATGGTGAGTTTGCGCATACTCCATAATTTGTTCAATTTGCTTTGGCTCTAAACTCTGACTATAAATAACTTCTTCTCTTGAAAAAATATATTGACCGTTATAAGCAATGGCCAAATCTAGCCCTAAACTAGCCATATACTGCAAAACAAAACGAGGGTCACGTCCTGTAGCTAGACCAACTAAAATTCCCTTCTCTTTCAAAGCATTAATGGCGAGAATAGTTGAACTACTAACCATACGATTGTCGGTCAATAAGGTACCATCAATATCGAAAAATACAGCCTTTATCGTCAACCAACTCACCTACTTTCTAATAATTATGTTACAATTAGTATATCACACTTTGAAAGAAACTGAAAATTTATGAAAAAAATTCTAGTATTGCATACAGGTGGAACCATTTCTATGCAAGCCAATCATCAGGGTGAAGTTGCATCGAGTAAAATCAATCCAATGACCCAAATTGATAGCCCACTAGAAGAAACTCAAGTGACATCCTTGGATTTTCTCAATGTTCCAAGTCCACACATTCGCTTAGAACACATGATGACTCTATACCAAAAAATCAAAGAAGAACAAATGAACTTCGATGGTTTTGTCATTACACATGGCACAGATACTTTAGAAGAGACTGCCTATTTCCTTGATACAATGGCTATTCCAGAAAAACCAATTGTATTGACCGGAGCCATGCGTTCCTCAAATGAACTGGGTAGCGACGGGATTTATAACTACCGAACAGCCCTACGTGTGGCTGCTGATGATAAATCCGCAGATAAAGGTGTTCTAGTGGTCATGAACGATGAAATTCATGCTGCTAAATATGTTACAAAAACGCATACCACCAATGTCTCAACCTTTCAAACACCAACCCATGGACCACTGGGATTAGTCACCAAACGAGAGATTCTCTATTTTAAAACTGCTGAACCACGTGTTCGATTTGACTTATCAACAGTCACAGGAACGGTCCCAATCATAAAAGCTTATGCAGATATGGACTCCATTCTCCTTGATTCTCTCACTGCAAGCTCAATTTCCGGTTTAGTTATTGAAGCACTCGGCGCTGGAAATCTTCCGCCTACCATCCTTCCAGCCATTAAGAAACTCCTTGATCAAAAGATACCCATTATTCTGGTATCTCGCTGTTTTAACGGAATTGCTGAGCCTGTCTATGCCTACCAAGGAGGTGGCATCCAACTGGAGCAAGACGGCATTCTATTTGTTAAAGAATTGAATGCTCAAAAAGCCCGACTCAAACTCCTTATCGCTCTCAATGCAGGCTTGGAAGAGCAAAGCTTGGCAGATTACATCCAAGGTTAATCGCTGACGAACTATACAATATGTCAAAAGACCAACACATGTGTGTTGGCCTTTTTTATATGACTAGTCCAATTCCTCTCCATCTTTCAAATTAGCAAGTAAAATCGACCAATTAGGGTCCTCCTGCCAATTTTCCACGCTAACAATCTGACTAGCCACTCGTCTTGCTTCCTCTAAAATTGGATAGTCCTCGATAATATTTGCAACCTGAAATTCTGGCAAACCTGATTGACGAGTTCCAAATATTTCTCCAGACCCACGCATTTTCAAGTCTGCTTCAGCCAAAATAAAACCATCTGTCGTCTCTGTCATAATTTTCATGCGTTCCTTACCAGACTCTGTTTTAGGATTAGCAACTAACACTGCATAAGACTGCTTATGACCACGTCCTACACGCCCTCTCAACTGATGTAATTGGCTTAAACCAAAACGATCTGCATTCATAATAACCATCACCGTTGCATTGGGCACATTGACTCCGACTTCAATAACAGTGGTAGAAACCAAAATATTCGTTTTTCGCTCCTTAAAAGCCTGCATGATGGCATCTTTCTCGTCATTTTTCATCTTACCGTGTAACAAATCCACTGTAACTTGCTCTCCAAAATGCGCCTGTAAATCAGATTGCAGATCTACAGCATTTTTTAAATCCAGAGCCTCAGATTCCTCAATCAGCGGAGAGATAAAATAAACCTGAGCACCCACTTCTAACTCCCGCTCCAACCAATCTAAGACCGTGGGCAACTGTTGATGTTTGACCCAGCGAGTGATAATTGGCTTCCTACCAGCAGGCAACTGATTAATAATCGATACATCCATATCTCCAAAAGCTGTAATGGCTAACGTCCGAGGAATAGGTGTAGCAGTCATCATGAGCACATCCGGATTATCACCCTTCTCACGAAACAGACGGCGTTGTTTAACACCAAAACGATGTTGCTCATCCGTCACAACCAAACCAAGCTTATGGTACGTCACACTTTCCTGGATAAGAGCGTGAGTTCCTACAATGATGTCTACCTGACCACTAGAAATCGCCTCTAAAGCAGTACGACGCTCCGCAACCTTCATTCCCCCTGTCAAAAGAGCAATAGAAAGTTCTGGAAAAAGCTGGCGCAAACTCTCAAAGTGTTGCTCAGCCAAAATTTCTGTCGGGACCATAATTGCAGCCTGCATCCCCGCAGTCACAGCAGCAAACATAGCCAATCCAGCAACTACTGTCTTTCCTGAACCAACATCCCCTTGTAGCAAACGATTCATGTGCCCATAGGACTTCATATCTGATAGTATTTCAGCCAAAGCCCCAGACTGAGCATCCGTTAAGACAAACGGCAATTGTCTTATTTGCATAGCCAATCTATCAGCATCATAAGTAATCTTCAAACCATTCGAAATATCACGATTGTTGGCTTTCAGCAGTTGCAACTGTAATTGAAAATAGAATAATTCCTCAAACTTCATACGTCGCAAAGCTTGTCTATACTCTTCTAAATTTGTCGGAAAATGCATCGCAAAAACCGCCTCTCGGCGATTCATTAACCGATAGCGCGCTCGTAAAACTGATGGTAAATTCTCCTCTAATAAATGCAAATATCCCTGATCAATAGCTGTTTTAATAGCCTTAACCAAATTTACTTGCGAAATCCCTTGCGCCACATGATAGACAGGCTGCAGCTCATCTGATACTTGAGCCAAAACTTTCATTCCTGTCAAACTTGCCTTAGCCTTATCCCACTTTCCCCAAACTGCAATATCCTGCCCCAAAACAATCTTATCTGCTAAATAAGGCTGATTAAAAAACGAAACTGCTAAGACAACCTCACCCTGTTTCATTGAAAAACGGAGTCTATTTCTTTTGTAACCATAATACTGTACATTAGCTGGAGATACCACCTCCCCAACTACCACTGCCTTCTCACCATCCTGCAAATCATAAATAGACTTACTCTCAAAATCTTCATATCTAAATGGATAGTAAGTCAGCAAATCATTAATATTCTGAATGTTAATTTTTAAAAATTTTTCAGCCGATTTTGGACCAATCCCTGGCAAAACCGATAATTCATCACATAATCTTTTCATGTCTCTATTATATCAACAAACAATGAATAGACAAAGCAACAAGAAAAGAAAAGGAGCCAATTAAAGCCCATTTACCTCAAAAAACAAAAAAAGAGACCTAAGCAGCCTCCCAATATAGTCCGTACGGGATTCGAACCCGTGTTACCGCCGTGAAAAGGCGGTGTCTTAACCCCTTGACCAACGGACCATATACTAAAGATTTCTCTTTACTCCGCCAACAGGGCTCGAACCTGTGACATCATGATTAACAGTCATGCGCTCTACCAACTGAGCTATGGCGGAATATGCTAAGCGACTACCGTATCTAACAGGGGGCAACCCCCAACTACTTCAGGCGTTCTAGGGCTTAACTGCTGTGTTCGGCATGGGTACAGGTGTATCTCCTAGGCTATCGTCACTTAACTACTGAGTC
>NZ_JAIJZQ010000036.1:0-15369 GCF_019754195.1 Streptococcus sp. 2018037 | reverse complement strand
ACGGGCATTAGTCAAGTAATTATAGCACTAACCTGAACGAAGTTCAGCGAACGTCTTTAGACGTCGCTGGAGAGAAACGGCTTATAGCCGGTGTACAAGCCACCCGTTTTCACGGGTGGTTATGACTCATTTTCTATATTTCCACCATTCTATCAGCATGATAATTAGAGAAAGTAGGATAACTCCGTAGAAGAAAAAGATGATGTAGTGAGGGTGGCTAAAGAAAAATATCCAGACTAGCAGAGTAGATAGGCGAATATCATTTTCCCCCAAAATCCTAATTTACGTTTTAAAAACCATTCTGCAAAACTTTCGTAGGCTGAAAATCGGCTTTCAAGGTAATCTGCTTTTAAATCTCTAAAAAATTTCATGAATACCCCCTAACTTTTTAAAAATAGTATAACATAGTTTACCAATAATGAATAGGTAAATTCTGTCTCATACTTAAGAAGGATTTTCACGAAAAAGGAGTAGAATTTTCTTGACTATTTTTGACCAAGTGATACAATAGGAAATGTTAGTTAGCACTCGCATGTAGAGAGTGCTAAAAAGACCAGGAGGTAATAGAATGTTAAAACCATTGGGCGATCGTATCGTCGTAAAAATTGAAGAAAAAGAACAAACAGTTGGTGGCTTTGTCCTAGCAGGTGCAAGTCAAGAAAAGACAAAAGAAGCAAGTGTCCTAGCGATCGGACAAGGGATTCGTACCTTGAATGGTGACTTGGTTGCCCCAGCGGTGGCAGTTGGAGATACTGTTTTGATTGATGCTCATGCAGGCTTGGAAGTTAAAGACGGAGATCAAACCGTTCACATCATCCGTGAAGCAGATATTTTGGCAATTGTAGAATAGAGGTAGGAAAATGGCAAAAGAAATTAAATTTGCAGCAGATGCACGCGAGAGCATGGTCCGTGGTGTCGATATTCTGGCTGACACAGTCAAAGTAACCTTGGGTCCAAAAGGTCGTAATGTTGTCTTGGAAAAAGCTTACGGTTCACCACTTATTACAAATGACGGTGTAACCATTGCTAAAGAAATCGAGTTGGAAGACCATTTTGAAAATATGGGTGCTAAGTTGGTATCCGAAGTGGCTTCAAAAACCAATGACATCGCTGGTGACGGTACAACAACTGCCACTGTTTTGACACAAGCGATTGTTCGCGAAGGCTTGAAAAACGTAACTGCAGGTGCCAACCCAATCGGTATCCGTCGTGGGATTGAAGCAGCGGTTGCAACAGCGGTTGAAGCCTTGAAAGCACAAGCGAGCCCTGTATCAAATAAAGCTGAAATTGCTCAAGTCGCAGCGGTATCTTCCCGTTCTGAAAAAGTTGGCGAGTACATTTCAGAAGCTATGGAGCGCGTGGGAACAGACGGCGTTATCACCATTGAAGAATCTCGCGGTATGGAAACAGAATTGGATGTGGTTGAAGGTATGCAATTCGACCGTGGCTATCTGTCACAATACATGGTGACAGATAATGAAAAGATGGTGGCTGAGCTTGAAAATCCATTCATCTTGATTACCGATAAGAAAATTTCTCATATTCAAGATATTTTGCCACTTTTGGAAAGCATTCTCCAAACCAATCGTCCATTGTTGATTATTGCTGACGATGTGGATGGCGAAGCTCTTCCTACCCTTGTTCTCAACAAGATTCGTGGTACATTCAACGTTGTTGCAGTTAAAGCTCCAGGCTTCGGTGACCGTCGTAAAGCTATGTTGGAAGACATTGCTATTTTGACTGGCGGTACAGTGATTACAGAAGATCTTGGTTTGGACTTGAAAGATGCGACCATTGAAGCACTTGGTCAGGCTGCCAAAGTTGTGGTCGACAAAGATGGGACAACCATTGTTGAAGGTGCTGGAAATCCAGAAGCCATTGCCAACCGTGTCGCTGTTATCAAGTCACAAATTGAGGGAACAACTTCGGAATTTGACCGTGAAAAATTGCAAGAGCGTTTGGCCAAATTGTCAGGCGGTGTTGCAGTTATCAAAGTCGGTGCCGCTACTGAGACTGAGTTGAAAGAAATGAAACTCCGTATCGAAGATGCCCTCAACGCAACACGTGCCGCAGTTGAAGAAGGAATTGTTGCAGGTGGTGGTACAGCCCTTGTCAATGTTATCGATAGCGTAGCGAAATTGGAGTTGAGAGGCGACGATGAAACAGGACGCAATATTGTCCTTCGTGCCTTGGAAGAACCAGTTCGTCAGATTGCCTATAACGCAGGTTATGAGGGTTCAGTTATCATTGATAAACTGAAGAATTCAGAACTTGGCACTGGCTTTAATGCTGCGACAGGTGAATGGGTCAACATGATGGACGCAGGTATTATTGACCCTGTTAAGGTGACTCGCTCGGCCCTTCAAAACGCAGCTTCTGTAGCCAGCTTGATTTTGACGACAGAAGCAGTCGTTGCCAACAAACCAGAACCAGCCACTCCAGCTATGCCACAAGGTATGGATGGAATGGGTATGGGCTACTAAAGAAATAGCAAAATGACACAGCTACTTGGCTGTGTTTTTTCTTGAAAATTTCAAACATATCTATTTGACAATGGGTTTGGGATGTGGTACTATATTAGACGGTACTTTTTACTTTTGGTCTCTCAAGAGTGTACAGGGACGTGCTGACAAATGTTGCAAAAGTACACACAGATAGGGGTTGTCACCAATGCCCTATCACCAAAAATAAAAAATATATACAGGAGAATGTAGATGCCTACAATTAACCAGTTGGTACGTAAACCACGTAAGTCTAAAGTAGAAAAATCTAAATCACCAGCTTTGAACGTTGGTTACAACAGCCGTAAAAAAGTTCAAACAAATGTTTCATCACCACAAAAACGCGGTGTTGCAACTCGTGTCGGAACAATGACACCTAAAAAACCTAACTCAGCCCTTCGTAAATTTGCTCGTGTACGTTTGAGCAACCTTATCGAGGTTACTGCTTACATCCCAGGTATCGGTCACAACTTGCAAGAGCACAGCGTTGTTCTTCTTCGTGGTGGACGTGTAAAAGACCTTCCAGGGGTACGTTACCATATCGTTCGTGGTGCACTTGATACTGCAGGTGTTAACGATCGTAAGCAAGGCCGTTCTAAATACGGTACTAAACGTCCAAAAGGCTAAGAAAGGGGAAATATAAATGAGTCGTAAAAATCAAGCGCCTAAGCGCGAAGTATTGCCAGATCCATTGTATAACTCAAAATTGGTAACTCGTTTGATTAACCGTGTTATGTTGGACGGTAAACGTGGTACTGCTGCATCAATCGTTTACGGTGCTTTTGATCAAATCAAAGAAGCAACTGGTAACGATGCACTTGAAGTATTTGAAACAGCAATGGAAAACATCATGCCTGTACTTGAAGTACGTGCACGTCGTGTCGGTGGTTCTAACTACCAAGTCCCAGTTGAAGTTCGTCCAGAGCGTCGTACAACACTTGGTCTTCGTTGGTTGGTAACAATCGCTCGTAACCGTGGTGAGCACACTATGATCGATCGCCTTGCGAAAGAAATCATGGATGCAGCAAACAACACAGGTGCAGCTGTTAAGAAACGTGAAGACACCCACAAAATGGCAGAAGCAAACCGCGCATTCGCACACTTCCGCTGGTAAGATTAAGATACAGAGAACGTGCCTGTCGACGAAAAATAGGAAATCGAAGCAGAATGCTTTTGCATTCAATGAGATTTATCTTTTTTCGTTGCCAGCAGGCCGTTCGAGTTCAGTTCTGCATTTAACAAAAACTGTCAGTTGAACTCAATTAGATGAAGGAACTTCGTTCAACCATCAAAAATCGGATTGAGGCTTGCCTCAACCACTTCACACCATTAGTAAGAACTTAAGCGGGTGGGATTTGCCCACTCGCTTTTCTTAAAATATGGTATAATCAGAATAGAAAACTAAAAATATAGGAGAACAAACCTCATGGCACGCGAATTTTCATTAGAAAAAACTCGTAATATCGGTATCATGGCGCACGTTGACGCGGGTAAAACAACGACAACTGAGCGTATTCTTTACTACACTGGTAAAATCCACAAAATCGGTGAAACTCACGAAGGTGCATCACAAATGGACTGGATGGAGCAAGAGCAAGAGCGTGGTATCACTATCACATCTGCTGCAACAACAGCTCAATGGAACAACCACCGTGTAAATATCATCGACACACCAGGACACGTGGACTTCACAATCGAAGTACAACGTTCACTTCGCGTTCTTGATGGTGCGGTAACCGTTCTTGACTCACAATCAGGTGTTGAGCCACAAACTGAAACAGTATGGCGTCAAGCAACTGAATACGGTGTTCCACGTATCGTATTCGCTAACAAAATGGATAAAATCGGTGCTGACTTCCTTTACTCAGTAAGCACACTTCACGAGCGTCTTCAAGCAAATGCTCATCCAATCCAATTGCCAATCGGTTCTGAAGATGAGTTCCGTGGTATCATCGACTTGATCAAGATGAAAGCTGAAATCTATACTAACGACCTTGGTACAGATATTCTTGAAGAAGATATTCCAGCTGAATACCTTGAGCAAGCTGAAGAATACCGTGAAAAATTGGTTGAAGCAGTTGCTGAAACTGATGAAGAATTGATGATGAAATACCTTGAAGGTGAAGAAATCACAAACGAAGAATTGAAAGCTGCTATCCGTAAAGCAACTATCAACGTTGAATTCTTCCCAGTATTGTGTGGTTCAGCCTTCAAAAACAAAGGTGTTCAGTTGATGCTTGATGCGGTTATCGACTACCTTCCAAGCCCACTTGACATCCCTGCTATTAAAGGTGTTAACCCAGATACAGATGCTGAAGAAGAGCGTCATGCATCAGATGAAGAGCCATTTGCAGCTCTTGCCTTCAAGATCATGACTGACCCATTCGTAGGTCGTTTGACATTCTTCCGTGTATATTCAGGTGTCCTTAACAGCGGTTCATACGTATTGAACACTTCTAAAGGTAAACGTGAACGTATCGGACGTATCCTTCAAATGCACGCAAACAGCCGTCAAGAAATTGAAACTGTTTATGCAGGTGACATCGCTGCTGCTGTTGGTTTGAAAGATACTACAACTGGTGACTCATTGACAGATGAAAAAGCAAAAATCATCCTTGAGTCAATCCACGTTCCAGAACCAGTTATCCAATTGATGGTTGAGCCTAAGTCTAAAGCTGACCAAGACAAGATGGGTATTGCCCTTTCTAAATTGGCTGAAGAAGATCCAACATTCCGCGTTGAAACAAACGTTGAAACTGGTGAAACAGTTATCTCTGGTATGGGTGAGTTGCACTTGGATGTCCTTGTTGACCGTATGCGTCGTGAATTCAAGGTTGAAGCAAACGTAGGTGCTCCTCAAGTATCATACCGTGAAACATTCCGCGCTTCTACACAAGCTCGTGGTTTCTTCAAACGCCAGTCTGGTGGTAAAGGTCAATTCGGTGACGTTTGGATCGAATTCACACCAAACGAAGAAGGTAAAGGTTTCGAGTTCGAGAATGCTATCGTCGGTGGTGTGGTTCCACGTGAATTCATCCCAGCGGTTGAAAAAGGTCTCGTAGAATCTATGGCTAACGGTGTTCTTGCTGGTTACCCAATCGTTGACGTTAAAGCTAAGCTTTACGACGGTTCATACCACGATGTCGACTCATCAGAAACAGCCTTCAAAGTGGCAGCATCTCTTGCCCTTAAAGAAGCAGCTAAATCAGCTCAACCAACTATCCTTGAGCCAATGATGCTTGTAACAATCACTGCACCAGAAGATAACCTTGGTGACGTTATGGGTCACGTGACTGCACGTCGTGGTCGCGTTGATGGTATGGAAGCTCGTGGTAACACACAAATCGTTCGTGCTTATGTGCCACTTGCTGAAATGTTCGGTTACGCAACTGTTCTTCGTTCAGCAACTCAAGGTCGCGGTACTTTCATGATGGTATTTGACCACTACGAAGATGTACCAAAATCTGTACAAGATGAAATCATTAAGAAAAACGGTGGCAATGCATAATTGCCTATCTACACCTACCTTCGGGTAGGTGTTTTTTGGTACGACGGATATGTCACACATCTGAGCGTGATACTCATACTCTTCGAAAATCAAAATTATCCGTTGTCAACTTGCCTTGATGAACTCCAGTTCTATCTTCGGCTTCGTTTCCTAGGCTACTTTTGATTTATATTGAGTATCAGTAGTTTATCTTTGATTACTTCGACGAGCGATGAAACTTCGTTTCCCTATTTCCGACTTCGAACACTTCACTAGAGCATTTGAACTCGCTTTGCCGTACTTTACAGAGGTGATTTGCAAAGCAAGTCTTATTTCTAACTTAGAACAGCCTAAAGGCTGTTCTAGCAACTTGCAGCTATTGAGGCGAACTTGCTTCGCACTATCTCCAGCCTTCAAAGGTTCCCCGAACCTTTGAAGCGAGTGCTAAAAACAAACTAAACGACCACACTATATAAAACAGGTATCCGCCAGATTCATTTTGGAAATATACAATGAGAAAACTACAATTTATAAAAAATTACCCTAATTTAGGTGTGGATGGCTAACAAAAGATCAGGGTTTGCTATTTGGGGATTTCATTGGGTATAAGATTCCTGTTGCCGATGAACTCAACAGTGACTTCTAGGTCTGGCTACTGTGAAATAAACGGATTAAAACGGTCTGTGAATAGATTGTTTTAGCTTAATAACTTAAAATTAGGAATTGTTGCTGAACTCTTTTGACCGTTCGAGTTCTTGCCTACTCTCACTCAATTTGCTAAAATAAATGTTTTAAATTATTTAGAATTACTTTGTTTGGGAATGGTTACAAAAAATAAGAGAATTAATAGATAGGCTACAGAAGAAAAGCAGATATAAATGTTAGAATCCTTATAAGGTAGATCGATGAAAGAGTAGTTTAGGACCGCTAATTACTAAAGGAGGATGCTTGTATGGTGATGAAATAGTGGTACTAAGCACATTAACAATAAAAAGAAAGGACAGAAACCATGAGAAAAAAATTAAAATTTTCATTAGTAGCAGTCGCCTGTGCGACATTTTTGACAGCCTGTGGCACAAGTAATTCCTCGGCTCCCAAAGCAGGTGAAGCAACACCACAGACGGATTTTCATTCTTATATCAATGCGCAATGGTTGAAAGATACAAAATTAGGTGCCGGTGAATCGCAAATAGATAATCTGAGTCAACTCTCTGAGAAAACGCAAGAAGCAATCCAGGAGATGATTGACCAGCTGGATATGGACTATTCCAAGCTGCAAGCTGGTAGTGATGAGAAAAAACTTATTGATTTTTACCGATTGGCAGCCGATTTTGATACTCGCAACAAATTGGGGTTAGAGCCTATCAAGCCTTATTTAGAGGAGATTAAAAAAGCCTCTACCATGGAAGAACTCAACAAGATTCTGGTAGCCCTATACGGCAAAAACATCCGCAATTTGCTTCATATAAACGTTACTCAAGATATAAAAGACAGTAACAAAAACACCATCTACGTTGACCCTCACAAGTTAAGTTTTCCAAAAGAAAATTATGATGGCACAGATGAATTTTCACTGAAAAACCAAAAAGCCTTTAAAGCCTATCTGCAGGAAGTGTTTAGCTTGGCAGGAGAATCCTCAAAAGAAGCCTCTTCTAAGGCAGACCTCCTCTTTAATTTGGAAAAAGAGATGGCTGCAGTGCAACGGCCAAAAGAAGAAGCCAATAACTTTGAAGCCATGTATAACGAGAAGACTTGGGATGAGGTCAAAGCACTGGCTCCCAACCTACCGATTGCTGAGTTGGTTTCTGAGTTAGGACTTCAGAATGCTCCAACGACAGTCGTATCAGAACCAGATGCTCTAAAAAAATTAAATGAACTCTATCAAGAAAAGAATTTAGACGCTCTTAAAGCTCTGCTCCAATATCGTGTGATTGCCCATTACAATGATTATCTGTCAAGCAATTTAATTGAGGCAAAAGCGAAATACGACGGCGTAGCAACTGGTGCGGTAGATACTCCGAGTCAAGAAGAAGTTGCTCAAGCGGCCATTGATGCAAATTTCTCAGATATGATTGGCAAAGTTTACGTTAAACACCATTTTTCAGAAGAATCCAAGGCTAATATCCTATCTATGGTTCAAGAGATTAAAGCGACTTATGCAGAGCGAATCAAAGCAGTGCAGTGGATGTCTGAAGAAACCAAGATGCGGGCCTTGAAAAAACTAGATACATTGGTTGTTAAAATCGGCTATCCAGACCAGTGGAAGGATTACTCACAACTTGCTATCCAATCCAAAGAAGAAGGAGGAAGTCTTCTTTCTAACTTCGATATGGTAAAAACACTTGAATTGCGTGAAGAGATGGGGCAATTTGGCAAGCCTTTTGATAAGTCGCAGTTCGGCATGCCTTCTCACACGGTGAATGCCTATTATAGCCCAACTAACAACGAAATTGTTTTTCCGGCAGGGATTTTACAGGCTCCTCTCTACGATCCAAAGGCTAGTCCCGAAGAAAATCTGGGTGGAATCGGGGCTGTTATCGGTCATGAAATTTCCCATGCCTTTGATAAGGCTGGTTCTCAATTTGATGAAAAAGGGAACCTTGTCAACTGGTGGAAACCAGAAGACCTTGAAAAATTTAATAAAAAGGTTCAACAGGCAGCAGATATCTACTCTAAATTGGAAGTGGCTCCGGGCTACTATGTCAATGGCGAAATTTCAACCGGTGAAATCATGGCGGATCTCGGTGGTTTAACGGTTGCCATTGATATTGCTCAGAAAAAAGGCTACAATACGAAGAAAGTCTTCGAGTCTTATGGTAAAGCATGGCGTGAAGTCACCACCAAAGAATTTGCTATTGCCAGCATCAGCGACGAACATCCACCAGCTAAATATCGGGTTAACAACATTGTCAACCAAATTGATCAATTCTATACAGACTTCAATGTCAAAGAAGGGGATCCAATGTATGTGAAACCAGAAGACCGCTTACGGGTGTGGTAAAAGATTATAGAGGTGTCTGCGGTCCAAAATGGGCGGTAGACACTTTTTTAGGTAAAAAATAGAAGTAGTAGTAAACCAAGAATCGTTAAAAAATGTGTCGAGGTATGGCAATGCTATTAAGTTAAGTATTTAACCAGTCATAACCACCCGAGAGAACGCATGGCTATGATTTTTAGCTTTTATTTTTTGGCCTTCTATTTTTTACATAAGATGAACCGGTAAGCAGTTGCAATTTTCGGTAAATAGTTATATAATAAAAACGTTGAAAAGATGCTTGTAGGCTTACAAGTTAATATTTTCACAAAAGGATTAAAAGGCTTGCCTTTTAAAATAAAGAACTCGATTTTCATAAGGAGGAAATCATTCATGGTAGTTAAAGTTGGTATTAACGGTTTCGGACGTATCGGTCGTCTTGCTTTCCGTCGTATCCAAAACGTAGAAGGTGTTGAAGTTACTCGTATCAACGACCTTACAGATCCAGTAATGCTTGCACACTTGTTGAAATATGACACAACTCAAGGTCGTTTCGACGGTACTGTTGAAGTTAAAGACGGTGGTTTCGAAGTTAACGGTAAATTCGTTAAAGTTTCTGCTGAGCGTGAGCCAGGAAACATCGACTGGGCTACTGATGGCGTAGATATCGTTTTGGAAGCTACAGGTTTCTTTGCTTCTAAAGAAAAAGCTGAGCAACACATCCACGCTAACGGTGCTAAAAAAGTTGTTATCACTGCTCCTGGTGGTAACGATGTTAAGACTGTTGTTTTCAACACTAACCACGACATCCTTGATGGTACTGAAACAGTTATCTCAGGTGCTTCATGTACTACAAACTGTTTGGCACCAATGGCTAAAGCTCTTCACGATGCATTTGGCGTTCAAAAAGGTTTGATGACTACAATCCACGGTTACACTGGTGACCAAATGGTTCTTGACGGACCACACCGTGGTGGTGACCTTCGTCGTGCACGTGCTGCTGCTGCAAACATCGTTCCTAACTCAACTGGTGCTGCTAAAGCTATCGGCTTGGTAATCCCAGAATTGAACGGTAAACTTGACGGTGCTGCACAACGTGTTCCAGTTCCAACAGGTTCTGTAACTGAATTGGTTGCAACTCTTGACAAGAAAGTAACTGCTGAAGAAGTAAACGCTGCTATGAAAGCTGCTGCTACTGAATCATTTGGTTACACTGAAGACCAACTCGTATCTTCAGATATCGTAGGTATCTCATTCGGTTCATTGTTTGATGCAACTCAAACTAAAGTTATCGAAGTTGATGGCGAGCAATTGGTTAAAGTTGTTTCATGGTACGACAACGAAATGTCTTACACTGCACAACTTGTTCGTACTCTTGAGTACTTCGCAAAAATCGCTAAATAATCCTTAGTGAAAATCGAAGAGGCTTCGGCCTCTTTTTTTGTTTTGATTGCTGAAATATAGCTGTTTCCTTATGCTAAGAAGCAAGGATGGCATAAGTTGTTTCTGATTTGGCAACTTTAGAATTTGAAAAATCTGATTACGAGGCGATAGTTTTAGATTTCCTAACATTTGTGAAAAAAATATCTTTATGCAAGAAAAAATACAGAAAATATGATACAATGGTAAAGTAAATATAATTTAAGGAGTTCTTATCTAATGGCAAAATTGACTGTTAAAGATGTAGAATTGAAAGGCAAAAAAGTTCTTGTTCGTGTGGACTTCAACGTGCCTTTGAAAGATGGCGTTATCACTAACGATAACCGTATTACAGCAGCTCTTCCAACTATCAAGTATATTCTTGAGCAAGGTGGACGTGCAATTCTTTTCTCTCACCTTGGTCGTGTGAAAGAAGAAGCTGACAAAGAAGGTAAATCATTGGCTCCTGTAGCAGCTGACTTGGCAGCTAAATTGGGTCAAGACGTTGCTTTCATCGCAGGTGCTACTCGTGGTGCTGAATTGGAAGCAGCTATCAATGCTTTGGAAGATGGACAAGTTCTCCTTGTTGAAAACAGTCGTTTCGAAGATGTTGATGGTAAGAAAGAATCTAAAAACGACGAAGAACTTGGTAAATACTGGGCTTCACTTGGTGATGGTATCTTCGTTAACGATGCATTTGGTACTGCACACCGTGCACACGCATCAAACGTTGGTATCTCAGCAAACGTAGAAAAAGCAGTAGCTGGTTTCCTTTTGGAAAACGAAATTGCTTACATCCAAGAAGCTGTTGAAACTCCAGAGCGCCCATTTGTAGCAATCCTTGGTGGTTCAAAAGTATCTGATAAGATCGGTGTTATCGAGAACCTTCTTGAAAAAGCTGATAAAGTTCTTATCGGTGGTGGTATGACGTATACATTCTACAAAGCTCAAGGTATCGAAATCGGTAACTCACTTGTAGAAGAAGACAAGCTTGATGTGGCTAAAGCACTTCTTGAAAAAGCTAACGGTAAATTGATCTTGCCAGTTGACTCAAAAGAAGCTAACGCATTTGCTGGTTACACTGAAGTTCGTGACACTGAAGGCGAAGCAGTTTCAGAAGGCTTCCTTGGTCTTGACATCGGTCCTAAGTCAATCGCTAAGTTTGACGAAGCTTTGACTGGTGCGAAAACAGTTGTTTGGAACGGACCTATGGGTGTATTTGAAAACCCAGACTTCCAAGCTGGTACAATCGGTGTAATGGACGCGATCGTGAAACAACCAGGCGTGAAATCAATCATCGGTGGTGGTGACTCAGCAGCAGCAGCTATCAACCTTGGCCGTGCAGACAAGTTCTCATGGATCTCAACTGGTGGTGGTGCATCAATGGAACTTCTTGAGGGCAAAGTGCTTCCAGGACTTGCAGCTTTGACAGAAAAGTAAGTTCAATGGACTTGAAGGCTAAAATGCAACGGATTTCCGTTGCATTTTGTGCATCGCGTAGAGTTTCTACGAAGCTAAGCGAGTTAGAAAGTCTAGCAAGGTGAAAAGTATTGCCTGGTCTCGCAGCTCTTACTGAAAAAAAGGCGGTAAGTCAGCTCAAAATATCTGGGGGATATTTTGAGGTTGGAAATAGAAGAAGCGAAGCTTCTGTCAAAAATGATTCCGTAGCTTGTCACTTTGTTTTTATTGGGTGACAACTTCAAATAGTCCACTGGACTATTTGAACCCTACAAGGCTGAATAGGTTGGTCACAAGCGTAGCAAAGTGAACTGCTATTCAGCTACTGCGTATGAACGACGAAAAGAGTTGGGAGACCAGCTCTTTTCTAGTACAAAGGCTAGATTTTCTGTGAACCTAGTGAGTTTAGAAAATCAGCCTAGGTAAAGGCTAAAATGCAACGGATTTCCGTTGCATTTTGTGCATCGTGTAGAGTTTCTATGAAGCTAAGCGAGTTAGACAGTCTAGCAAGGTGTACTTCCAGGGCTTGCGGTGCTTACTGAAATGAAAAATAGGCGGTAAGTTAGCTCAACATATCTGGGAGATATGTTGAGGTTAGAAATAGAAGAAGCGAAGCTTCTGTCAAAAATGATTTCGTAGCTTGTTGCTTTGTTTTTTTCTTGGTGCTAACTTCAAATAGTCCACTGGGCTATTTGAACCCCGCAAGGCTGAATCTTGGTCACAACTGCCATTCAGCTACTGCGCACAAAATATAAAATGCAAAAATAGACGTTGTTTTTTTGCAGCGTCTATTCGTTTATCTTACTTCTGGGTTCCTTCTTGCAGCTGATTTAAAGTGGCAGATTATTGGTTTTTCGAAAAGCTGGCGTGAACAGGAGGCTTTTCCAGTCGAGCTTAGGAGAAAAGAAAAGCTGGGCAGGTATTTGCTATTCTATTTTCTG
The DNA here is from genome assembly GCF_019754195.1 of Streptococcus sp. 2018037. Lineage (NCBI taxonomy): Bacteria > Bacillati > Bacillota > Bacilli > Lactobacillales > Streptococcaceae > Streptococcus > Streptococcus sp. 2018037. Next base: position 2,589 of record NZ_JAIJZQ010000036.1, on the reverse strand, counting down.
AAATCATGTTAGAATAGAGGTATGTTTAAAAAATATACATTTGATCCAAAGAAATTTCGGTTGGGGATGCGAACGTTCAAGTCGGGTTTGGCAGTCTTCCTAGTTATTCTTTTGTTTGGTTTTCTGGGTTGGCAAGGGATTCAGATTGCGGCTTTGACGGCTGTGTTTAGTTTACGAGAAGATTTCGATCAGAGTGTCCATTTTGGAGCTTCTCGTATTCTGGGTAATTCTATTGGTGGTTTTTATGCGCTACTTTTCTTTATTTTGGATAGGTTATTCCTAGATCATTTTTGGGTGACTGCGGTTTTTGTTCCGGTATTTGTCATGTTAACGATTATGACAAATGTGGCAATGAATAATAAAGCGGGAATTATTGGTGGAGTATCAGCTTTATTAATTATTACATTGTCTATTCCTGCTGGTGATACGATTCAATATGTGTTTATTCGTGTGTTTGAAACCTTTATCGGAGTTTTCATTGCGATTCTAGTTAATTATGATGTGAATGTTATAAAAAAACGTTTTCAGGATAAATGATGTTATAAAATATAACATCACCTATTGACCTCAAAAAAAAATTCTCCTATAATGGTAGGCAGAAAGGAGTTCGTTATGAGAGAAAAAGAGTTTCGTCGTTCCTTAGCTATCTTTCCGATCGGTAGTGTGATGAAGTTGACAGATTTAACTGCTCGTCAAATTCGTTACTATGAAGATCAAGGCTTGATTAAGCCCGATCGCAATGAAGGGAATCGTCGCTTGTATTCTCTAAATGATATGGACTTACTTTTAGAAATCAAGGATTTTTTGGATGAAGGTTTGAATATTGCTGCGATTAAGAAGGAATATGCAAATCGGGAAGCGAAAGCTAAGGTCCAAAAACAGCAGAAAACCTTGACTGATGAAGATGTCCGTCGTATCTTACATGATGAATTCAGTCGTCAGGGACGATTTTCAAGTCCTAGTTCCATTTTCCGTTCGTCGTAATTAGCTTTTAAAATAGAGGAGAAAAATAATGACATTCACAGTGGCAGATATCAAGCGTGATATCAAAGAGAAAAACGTTACCTTCCTACGTCTTATGTTTACAGACATCATGGGAGTGATGAAAAACGTAGAAATTCCAGCAACTGATGAGCAGGTCGAAAAGGTTTTGTCAAATAAGGTCATGTTTGATGGTTCATCTATTGAAGGATTTGTTCGTATCAATGAATCAGATATGTATCTTTACCCAGACTTGGATACATGGACTATCTTCCCATGGGGTGATGAAAATGGCCGTGTAGCTGGCTTGATTTGTGATATTTATACAACAGATGCTAAGCCTTTTGCTGGTGACCCACGTGGAAATTTGAAGAAATCGCTTCGTCACATGGAAGAGGCAGGTTTCTCTTCATTCAACCTTGGTCCAGAACCAGAATTCTTCCTCTTTAAGATGGACGAACAAGGAAATCCAACGCTTGAAGTAAATGATAAAGGTGGTTACTTTGACCTCGCACCAACGGACTTGGCAGATAATACACGTCGCGAAATCGTCAATGTCTTGACAGAGATGGGCTTTGAAGTTGAAGCGAGCCATCACGAAGTGGCAGTAGGTCAGCATGAAATTGACTTCAAATATGCGGATGTCTTAAAAGCTTGTGACAATATTCAAATCTTCAAGTTAGTTGTTAAAACAATTGCTCGTAAGCATGGTATGTATGCGACATTTATGGCCAAGCCTAAGTTTGGTATTGCTGGCTCAGGTATGCACTGCAACATGTCCCTCTTTGACAAGGATGGAAACAATGCCTTCTTTGATCCAGAAGATCCTCGCGGTATGCAGCTGTCTCAAACTGCTTACCATTTCCTTGGTGGTTTGATTAAGCATGCTTATAACTATACTGCTATTACAAACCCGACAGTGAACTCTTACAAGCGTTTGGTTCCAGGCTTTGAAGCTCCTGTGTATATTGCTTGGGCTGGTAAAAACCGCTCACCATTGGTTCGCGTACCTGCATCACGTGGAATGGGAACTCGTTTGGAATTGCGCTCGGTTGATCCAACTGCCAACCCATACTTAGCTATGGCCGTTCTGTTGGAAGTTGGCTTGGAAGGTATTCAAAATAAAATTGAAGCACCAGCACCAGTAGAGTCTAATATCTATGCAATGTCTGATGAGGAGCGTCGTGAAGCAGGTATCACTGATCTTCCTTCAACTCTTCACAATGCATTGAAAGCTCTTCGTGAAGACGAGGTAGTTCGTGCAGCTCTAGGTGATCATATCTATACGAATTTCTTGGAAGCTAAGAAAATCGAATGGGCAAGCTACGCAACCTACGTTTCTCAATGGGAAATCGACAACTATTTGGATATGTATTAAACAAAGGACCCCGACGGGTCCTTTGTTCATGAGCCGAGAAATTGGAAAGCGAGTAATGGCGCTAAGACCATTTTTTCATGAGCTTGAAAACCAGATAGCGAATTGGGAGTGGGAAAGACATCCATGATGGCTCCGCCTTCACCCACAGAATAATGAAAACGAACACAAAGCCCTCACTAGGTGTATAATCTTAGTGAGGGCTTTGTGGTTGACGAGTTAATGATGTTAGT
>NZ_JAIJZQ010000035.1:0-15706 GCF_019754195.1 Streptococcus sp. 2018037 | reverse complement strand
AAGAAAACGACTCCGAAAGAAGTAGCTTTTATCGAAAATTGGATTAACAACTACCCTAAAAAATGCTTGGACTACAAGTCGCCAAGTGAATTTCTTTTGGGTGGCTAACTTCAACTTGAAATTTGGGCTGAAATAAAAGTTTTGGGATTTTTTGAATTTTTGAGTAAAAACTCTTGCAATGACAAGTAGAATCTGGTAGAATGTTCTAGTGCCGTAAAAATTACGGCTGTAGCTTTGATGCAAGAGGTTGTGACACGCTCGGTTGCATTGCCACGCGACTCGTGTTGGTTTTCTTGTGGAGCTAGCCTATTATGTTAAATAGACGAAAAGGAGAAAAAGATGGCAAACAAAAAAATCCGCATCCGCTTGAAAGCGTACGAACACCGTACACTTGATACAGCAGCTGCAAAAATCGTTGAAACTGCAACACGTACAGGTGCTCAAGTAGCAGGCCCAGTTCCACTTCCAACAGAACGTAGCCTCTACACAATCATCCGTGCGACTCACAAGTATAAAGACTCTCGTGAGCAGTTCGAAATGCGTACACACAAACGTTTGATCGACATCATCAACCCAACTCAAAAAACAGTTGATGCGTTGATGAAATTGGATCTTCCAAGTGGTGTAAACGTAGAAATCAAATTGTAATCAAGTTGCGAGCAAAACTCAGAATCTTGATTTGAGCATGAAAAACGCTCGTTAAAAACTTTTTAACTATAAAATAAGAAAAGGAATATTTTTCTCATGACAAAAGGAATCTTAGGGAAAAAAGTGGGAATGACTCAAATCTTCACTGAATCTGGTGAATTTATCCCTGTTACTGTCATCGAAGCAACTCCAAACGTTGTTCTTCAAGTGAAAACAGTTGAAACTGATGGTTATGCAGCAGTTCAAGTTGGTTTTGATGACAAACGTGAAGTATTGAGCAACAAACCTGCCAAAGGCCATGTAGCTAAAGCTAACACAGCTCCTAAGCGCTTCATTCGTGAATTCAAAAACATTGAAGGCTTGGAAGTTGGACAAGAAATTACAGTTGAAACTTTCGCAGCTGGTGATGTTGTTGATGTAACTGGTACATCTAAAGGTAAAGGTTTCCAAGGTGTTATCAAACGCCATGGTCAATCACGTGGTCCTATGGCTCACGGTTCTCGTTACCACCGTCGTCCAGGTTCTATGGGTCCTGTTGCACCTAACCGTGTATTCAAAGGTAAAAACCTTGCAGGTCGCATGGGCGGCAACCGTGTAACAATTCAAAACCTTGAAGTTGTACAAGTTGTTCCAGAAAAGAACGTTATCCTTATCAAAGGTAACGTACCAGGTGCTAAGAAATCTCTTATCACTATCAAGTCAGCAGTTAAAGCTGGTAAATAATAAGGAAAGGGGAAATCAGTCGAAATGGCAAACGTAACATTATTTGACCAAACTGGTAAACAAGCTGGTGAAGTAGTTCTTAACGATGCGATCTTTGGTATCGAGCCAAACCAAGCGGTTGTATTTGATGTGATCATCAGCCAACGTGCTAGCCTTCGTCAAGGTACTCACGCAGTTAAAAACCGTTCAGCAGTCTCAGGTGGCGGACGCAAACCATGGCGTCAAAAAGGAACTGGACGTGCTCGTCAAGGTTCTATCCGTTCACCACAATGGCGTGGCGGTGGCGTAGTCTTCGGACCAACTCCACGTTCATACGCGTACAAACTTCCACAAAAAGTTCGTCGCTTGGCACTTAAATCTGTTTACTCAGAAAAAGTTGCTGAAAACAAATTTGTAGCTGTTAACTCACTTGAATTCACAGCTCCAAAAACTGCTGAATTTGCAAAAGTACTTGCAGCATTGAGCATTGATTCTAAAGTCCTTGTTATTCTTGAAGAAGGCAACGAATTCGCAGCTCTTTCTGCTCGTAACATCCCAGGAGTTAAAGTTGCAACTGCAACAACTGCAAGCGTACTTGACATCGCAAATGCAGACAAACTTCTTGTAACTCAAGCAGCTATCTCTAAAATTGAGGAGGTTCTTGCATAATGAATTTGTATGATGTTATCAAAAAACCTGTCATCACAGAAAGCTCAATGGGCCAACTCGAAGCAGGCAAGTATGTATTTGAAGTTGACACTCGTGCGCACAAACTCTTGATCAAGCAAGCTGTTGAAGCTGCATTCGAGGGTGTTAAAGTTGCAAATGTTAACACAATCAACGTGAAACCTAAAACAAAACGCGTAGGTCGTTATGTAGGTCGCACAAACAAAGTGAAAAAAGCAATCATCACATTGGCTGCTGATTCAAAAGCGATCGAATTGTTCGCTACAGCTGACGCTGAATAATCAAAGGAGGAATTAACGTGGGTATTAAAGTTTATAAACCAACGACAAATGGCCGTCGTAACATGACTTCTTTGGACTTCGCTGAAATCACAACAAGCACTCCAGAAAAAAGCTTGCTTGTTGCTTTGAAGAGCAAAGCTGGTCGTAACAACAACGGTCGCATCACTGTTCGTCACCAAGGTGGCGGTCACAAACGTTTCTACCGTTTGGTAGACTTCAAACGTAACAAAGATGGCGTTGAAGCAATCGTTAAAACTATCGAGTACGATCCAAACCGTTCAGCAAACATCGCTCTTGTACACTACACAGACGGTGTTAAAGCTTACATCATTGCTCCTAAAGGTCTTGAAGTTGGTCAACGCATCATTTCAGGCCCAGAAGCAGATATCAAAGTTGGTAACGCACTTCCACTTGCAAACATCCCAGTCGGTACTGTTGTTCACAACATCGAGTTGAAACCAGGTCGCGGTGGTGAGTTGGTTCGTGCTGCTGGTGCATCTGCACAGGTTCTTGGTCAAGAAGGTAAATACGTTCTTGTTCGCCTTCAATCAGGTGAAGTTCGTATGATCCTTGGTACTTGCCGTGCTACTGTTGGTACTGTAGGTAACGAACAACATGGCCTTGTTAACCTTGGTAAAGCAGGTCGTAGCCGTTGGAAAGGTATCCGTCCAACAGTTCGCGGTTCTGTAATGAACCCTAACGATCACCCACACGGTGGTGGTGAAGGTAAAGCGCCAGTTGGTCGTAAAGCGCCATCTACACCATGGGGTAAACCAGCTCTTGGTTTGAAAACTCGTAACAAGAAAGCTAAATCTGACAAACTTATCGTTCGTCGTCGCAACCAAAAATAATCTATTCTTAGTTGCTTAGCATTCTATATCATCCGCCAACTCGGTAGTCCGCTATTTTGCGGACAAGCCGCTGTGGTACATATTTTAAAGGAGAACACACTAAAATGGGACGTAGTCTTAAAAAAGGACCTTTCGTCGATGAGCATTTGATGAAAAAAGTTGAAGCTCAAGCAAACGACGAAAAGAAAAAAGTAATTAAAACTTGGTCACGTCGTTCAACGATCTTCCCAAGTTTCATCGGTTATACAATCGCAGTTTACGATGGACGTAAACACGTACCTGTATACATTCAAGAAGACATGGTAGGTCACAAACTTGGTGAATTTGCACCAACTCGTACTTACAAAGGTCATGCTGCTGACGACAAGAAAACTCGTCGTAAATAATTTAGGAGGAAAACACAATGGCAGAAATTACTTCAGCTAAAGCAACTGCTCGCACAGTACGTGTTTCACCTCGTAAATCACGTCTTGTCTTGGATAACATCCGTGGCAAAAGCGTAGCAGACGCAATCGCAATCTTGAAATTCACACCAAACAAAGCTGCAGGCATTATCGAGGGAGTTTTGAACTCAGCAATCGCTAACGCTGAAAACAACTTTGGTTTGGAAAAAGCTAACTTGGTAGTCAGCGAAGCATTCGCAAACGAAGGACCAACGTTGAAACGTTTCCGTCCACGTGCGAAAGGTTCTGCTTCACCAATCAACAAACGCACAGCTCACATCACTGTAGTTGTGGCAGAGAAATAAGGAGGTAAAAACGTGGGTCAAAAAGTACATCCAATTGGTATGCGTGTTGGCATCATCCGTGATTGGGATGCTAAATGGTATGCTGAAAAAGAATACGCGGATTACCTTCATGAAGATCTTGCAATCCGCAACTTTATCAAAAAAGAATTGGCTGATGCGTCAACATCAACAATCGAAATCGAACGTGCTGTAAACAAAGTTATTGTTTCTATCCACACTGCTAAACCAGGTATGGTTATCGGTAAAGCTGGTAGCAACGTTGATGCACTTCGTGCTCAATTGAACAAATTGACTGGTAAGCAAGTACACATCAACATCATCGAAATCAAACAACCTGATTTGGATGCACACCTTGTTGGTGAGTCAATCGCTCGTCAATTGGAGCAACGTGTGGCATTCCGCCGTGCTCAAAAACAAGCTATCCAACGTGCAATGCGCGCTGGTGCAAAAGGTATCAAAACACAAGTTTCTGGCCGTTTGAACGGTGCTGATATTGCCCGTGCAGAAGGCTACTCAGAAGGAACTGTTCCTCTTCATACACTTCGTGCGGATATCGACTACGCTTGGGAAGAAGCTTTGACAACTTACGGTAAACTTGGTGTTAAAGTATGGATCTACCGTGGTGAAGTTCTTCCAGCTCGTAAAAACACTAAAGGAGGTAAATAACAAATGTTAGTACCTAAACGTGTAAAACACCGTCGTGAATTCCGTGGAAAAATGCGCGGTGAAGCTAAAGGTGGAAAACAAGTAGACTTTGGTCAATACGGTCTTCAAGCAACTACTAGCTCATGGATTACAAACCGCCAAATCGAAGCTGCCCGTATCGCTATGACGCGTTACATGAAACGTGGTGGTAAAGTTTGGATCAAGATCTTCCCACACAAATCATACACTGCTAAAGCTATCGGTGTACGTATGGGTTCTGGTAAAGGTGCTCCTGAAGGTTGGGTAGCTCCAGTTAAACGCGGTAAGGTTATGTTTGAAGTAGCTGGCGTTTCTGAAGAAATCGCTCGCGAAGCATTCCGCCTTGCTGGTCACAAATTGCCAGTTAAAGTTAAATTCGTAAAACGTGAAGCAGAATAAGGAGAAGACATGAAACTTCAAGAAATTAAAGATTTTGTAAAAGAACTTCGTGGCCTTTCTCAAGAAGAACTTGCTAAGAAAGAAAACGAATTGAAGAAAGAACTCTTCGAACTTCGTTTCCAAGCTGCTGCTGGTCAACTTGAGCAAACTGCTCGTTTGAACGAAGTGAAGAAACAAATTGCACGTATCAAAACTGTGCAATCTGAAACTAAATAATAGATTGGGAAAGGAGAATTTCAATGGAACGCAATAATCGTAAAGTTCTTGTTGGACGCGTAGTATCTGACAAAATGGACAAAACAATCACAGTTGTAGTTGAAACTAAACGTAACCACCCAGTCTATGGTAAACGTATTAACTACTCTAAAAAGTACAAAGCTCATGATGAAAACAATGTTGCTAAAGAAGGCGATATCGTTCGTATCATGGAAACTCGCCCACTTTCAGCTACAAAACGTTTCCGTCTTGTAGAAGTTGTGGAAGAGGCAGTTATCATTTAATCAACCTGAAAGGAGAAAATTGACATGATTCAAACAGAAACTCGTTTGAAAGTTGCTGACAACAGTGGCGCACGTGAAATCTTGACAATCAAAGTTCTTGGTGGTTCAGGACGTAAATTCGCGAACATCGGCGACATCATCGTTGCTTCAGTAAAACAAGCTACTCCTGGTGGTGCGGTTAAAAAAGGTGACGTTGTTAAAGCCGTTATCGTTCGTACTAAGACAGGTGCTCGTCGTGCTGATGGTTCATACATCAAATTCGATGAGAATGCTGCAGTTATCATCCGTGAAGATAAAAACCCTCGCGGAACTCGTATCTTTGGCCCAGTGGCACGCGAATTGCGTGATGGCGGTTTCATGAAAATCGTTTCATTGGCACCAGAAGTACTTTAATCAGATAGTTTTAGGGAATTTGTTACAGACTAGGCAGTTTGTTGTAGATAGTACTTGGGTACATCAAAACAAACTAACGAAGTCTGTGATGGATTTAGTAAACTAGAAAACAAACTAAGTCCCCTGGTTAAATTACTAACCAGGGTGCCCATTAGGGCGTAAGAAATCATAGGAGAAATCAAATGTTTGTAAAAAAAGGCGATAAAGTTCGCGTAATCGCTGGTAAAGACAAAGGCGTTGAAGCAGTTGTCGTAACAGCACTTCCAAAAGTAAACAAAGTTATTGTTGAAGGTGTTAACATCGTTAAGAAACACCAAAAACCAAACAGCGAAAACCCTCAAGGCGCTATCGTTGAAAAAGAAGCTCCAATCCATGTGTCAAATGTTCAAGTTCTTGACAAAAATGGTGTTGCAGGACGCGTTGGTTACAAGTTTGTAGACGGCAAAAAAGTTCGCTACAACAAAAAATCAGGCGAAGTGCTTGATTAATCACGAAGGAAAGGAGAAGTATAATGGCAAATCGTTTAAAAGAAAAATATCTTAATGAAGTAGTTCCTGCTTTGACTGAACAATTTAACTATTCTTCAGTTATGGCTGTGCCAAAAGTTGATAAGATCGTTTTGAACATGGGTGTTGGTGACGCTGTTTCTAACGCTAAAAACCTTGAGAAAGCTGCTCAAGAATTGGCTTTGATCTCAGGTCAAAAACCACTTATCACTAAAGCTAAGAAATCAATCGCCGGCTTCCGTCTTCGTGAGGGTGTTGCGATCGGTGCGAAAGTAACCCTTCGTGGCGAACGTATGTATGAGTTCTTGGACAAATTGGTTACAGTTTCACTTCCACGTGTACGTGATTTCCACGGTGTACCAACTAAGTCATTTGACGGACGTGGTAACTACACACTTGGTGTGAAAGAGCAATTGATCTTCCCAGAAATCAACTTCGACGATGTTGATAAGACTCGCGGTATGGATATCGTTATCGTTACAACTGCTAACACTGACGAAGAATCACGTGCATTGCTTACTGGCCTTGGTATGCCGTTTGCAAAATAAGAGGGAGAGAATAAATGGCTAAAAAATCAATGATCGCTAAGAACAAACGCCCAGCTAAGTTCTCTACACAAGCTTACACACGCTGTGAAAAATGTGGACGTCCACACTCAGTTTACCGCAAATTCAAATTGTGCCGTGTATGCTTCCGCGACTTGGCTTACCTTGGACAAATTCCTGGCGTAACAAAAGCTTCTTGGTAAGATAAGATGTGAGAGCGTTTAGCAACCAACGCAAAGATAGGAGATTTGACGATGAAGTTTACTTCTAGGAAAATCTATCTTCTTTGCTAAGGTTGTAGCTCGAACTCAATTGTATAAATAAACCCGATACAAAGTTTGCTTGTCAATTTGAACACGGGCGAAAGCCTGTGTGAAAAAAGAGACGCAGTCGTTTCAGCCTTGGCTGAATTACGAATGTGGCTACCATTAGGTGCAAACTTTCCTAGAAACATGGTTTCTTCGTCAAGTTTTCTATTTTCACTTTGGCTTTTAGCGCCCTTTGTATCATGAATTAACTAGCAAGTGATCTAATCAAACTGCTAGTAAGAGGAGAAACAACAAATGGTTATGACTGACCCAATTGCAGATTTTTTGACACGTATTCGTAACGCTAACCAAGCAAAACACGAAGTGCTTGAAGTTCCTGCATCAAACATCAAAAAAGGTATTGCTACAATCCTTAAAAACGAAGGTTTTGTGAAAAACGTTGAATTCATCGAAGATGACAAACAAGGCATCATCCGTGTATTCTTGAAATACGGACCAAACGGTGAAAAAGTTATCACTAACTTGAAACGCGTTTCAAAACCAGGTCTTCGTGTTTACTCAAAACGTGAAGATATTCCAAAAGTTCTTAACGGACTTGGTATCGCAATCATCTCAACATCAGAAGGTCTTTTGACTGACAAACAAGCTCGTCAAAAGAACGTTGGTGGTGAGGTTATCGCATACGTTTGGTAATCTTTTAGCTTCCAATTTCGTCATGTGCCTGTGTTAGAGCGTCTTGGCATACTCGAGTATAGCCTGCGTCGCTCTACCTTGCCACATTTAGAAATTGAAACCTAAAAGCATGATTGCTTCTCAAATGCGATCATGAAACCTGCTCATTCGAACACGGGCTAAAGTCTGTGTAAAAAAGACAATCCTTCCTCGAAGCTTAGGCTTCTGCGTCAAGATTCCTATTTTTACTTTGACTTCTTAACGCCCTCTGTATCATGAGCCCCCGTGAAAACTAGTCGCTTGACGGCTTGATAATTTAACAGGAGAATTAAAAAATATGTCACGTATTGGTAATAAAGTAATTACATTGCCTGCTGGTGTTGAGCTTGCTCAAAACAACGGCGTGGTAACTGTAAAAGGACCTAAAGGGGAATTGACTCGTGAATTCCCAACTGCTATTGAAATCCGTGTGGAAGGTGCAGAAGTAACTCTTCACCGTCCAAACGATTCAAAAGAAATGAAGACTATTCACGGTACTAGCCGTGCTAACCTCAACAACATGGTTGTTGGTGTTTCTGAAGGCTTCAAAAAAGAACTTGAAATGCGTGGTGTCGGTTACCGTGCTCAATTGGCTGGTAACAAATTGACACTTGCTGTTGGTAAATCACATCCAGATGAAGTGGTTGCACCAGAAGGTATCACATTTGAAGTTCCAACACCAACACAAATCGTCGTGTCTGGTATCAACAAAGAAGTTGTTGGTCAAACAGCAGCTTACATCCGTAGCCTTCGCGCTCCTGAGCCATACAAAGGTAAAGGTATTCGCTACGTTGGTGAATTCGTTCGCCGTAAAGAAGGTAAAACAGGTAAATAATAGCTTGCTGAGGTGGCTTAGCCACCTGGCTGACTATTTCTCAAATTGTTTCGTAAGAAACAGAATCATACATTAAGAGGTGAATATTGTGATTTCAAAACCAGATAAAAACAAAATCCGCCAAAAACGCCACCGTCGCGTTCGCGGTAAAATCTCTGGAACTGCTGCTCGCCCACGTTTGAACATTTTCCGTTCTAATACAGGCATCTACGCTCAAGTGATTGATGACGTAGCGGGTGTAACGCTCGCAAGCGCTTCTACTCTTGATAAAGAAGTTTCAAAAGGTACTAAGACAGAACAAGCTGTTGTTGTAGGTAAACTCGTTGCTGAACGCGCGGTAGCTAAAGGTATTTCTGAAGTGGTCTTTGACCGCGGTGGATATCTCTATCACGGACGTGTGAAAGCTTTGGCTGAATCAGCTCGTGAAAACGGATTGAAATTCTAATAGGGAGGACACTAAGAAATGGCATTCAAAGATAACGCAGTTGAAATTGAAGAACGCGTAGTAGCCATCAACCGTGTTACAAAAGTTGTTAAAGGTGGACGTCGTCTTCGTTTTGCAGCTCTTGTGGTTGTTGGTGACCGTAACGGTCGCGTAGGTTTCGGTACTGGTAAAGCTCAAGAAGTACCAGAAGCTATCCGTAAAGCAGTTGAATCTGCTAAGAAAAACATGATTGAAGTACCAATGGTTGGTACAACAATCCCTCACGAAGTTCGCTCAGAATTTGGCGGCGCTCGTGTATTGTTGAAACCTGCTTCAGAAGGTTCTGGGGTTGCTGCCGGTGGTGCAACTCGTGCCGTAATCGAATTGGCAGGTATCGCAGATGTGACTTCTAAGTCACTTGGTTCAAACACACCAATCAACATCGTTCGCGCAACAGTTGAAGGTTTGAAACAATTGAAACGTGCTGAAGAAGTGGCTGCACTTCGTGGCATCTCAGTTTCTGATTTAGCATAAGAAAGGAGATACTCATGGCTCAAATTAAAATCACTTTGACTAAGTCTCCAATCGGTCGCAAACCAGAACAACGTAAAACAGTTGTTGCACTTGGACTTGGTAAATTGAACTCTTCAGTTGTTAAAGAAGATAACCCAGCTATTCTAGGAATGGTGAACGCTATCTCTCACTTGGTAACTGTAGAAGAAGTTAAATAATCTAACAAATAGACTAAGTCGCATAGAGAAATCTTTGCGACTTCTAGTCCATTTTACATATTTACATACAGCGAGTTTGTGGAGGAAGACTCTTGTACTTCACAGGCGCTAGCATATAAAAGAGGAGAAATAATAATGAAACTTCATGAATTACAACCTGCTACAGGTTCTCGTAAAGTCCGCAACCGTGTAGGTCGTGGTACATCATCAGGTAACGGTAAAACATCTGGCCGTGGTCAAAAAGGTCAAAAAGCTCGTAGCGGTGGCGGTGTTCGCCCAGGTTTTGAAGGTGGACAAACTCCATTGTTCCGTCGTCTTCCAAAACGTGGATTTACAAATATCAACGCTAAAGAGTACGCAATCGTTAGCCTTGATCAATTGAACGCTTTTGAAGATGGTGCAGAAGTAACACCAGTTGTGCTTATCGAAGCTGGAATCGTTAAAGCTGAAAAATCAGGAATTAAAATTCTTGGTAACGGTGAATTGACGAAGAAATTGACAGTTAAAGCTGCTAAATTCTCTAAATCAGCTGAAGAAGCAATCACTTCTAAAGGTGGCTCAGTAGAAGTCATCTAAGAGGTGGCAGCCTATGTTTTTTAAACTTTTAAAAGATGCCTTAAAGGTAAAATTGGTACGTAGTAAAATTCTATTTACTATCTTTATCCTTTTTGTCTTCCGCGTGGGAACCCACATTACAGTACCAGGAGTAAACGCAAAGAGTCTTGAGGCCTTGTCAAACCTTCCGTTCTTGAACATGTTGAGCTTGGTTTCAGGAAATGCTATGCGTAATTTCTCAGTTTTCGCACTAGGGGTTAGTCCTTATATTACAGCTTCCATCATTGTTCAACTTTTACAAATGGATATTTTACCTAAATTTGTTGAATGGGGTAAGCAAGGTGAAGTTGGTCGTCGTAAACTAAATCAAGCAACACGCTACATTTCTTTGGTACTGGCATTTGTTCAATCGATTGGTATTACAGCAGGCTTTAATGCTTTGTCCGGCGCAAAATTGACCAATATGCCATTAAATTGGCAAACATATTTGTTGATTGGATCAATTTTGACAACAGGTTCGATTATTGTAACCTGGCTGGGGGAACAAATTTCTGAAAAGGGCTATGGTAATGGTACATCAATGATTATCTTCGCGGGTATCATTTCATCACTACCAGGGACTTTTCACGAGATTTACATTGATCGCTTTGTTAATATTGAATCAAGTCGTTTGGGGGAGTCAGCAATCTTTGTTGCTGCACTCGTCGTATTAATATTCTTTGTTGTGTATTTTACAACTTTTGTACAACAAGCAGAATATAAATTACCAATTCAATATACAAAACGTGCACAAGGAGCACCTTCTAGCTCATATTTACCGCTGAAATTGAATCCAGCAGGAGTTATTCCCGTAATCTTTGCAGGCTCAATCACTGCAGTTCCAACTTCTTTGATTCAATATTTCGCAAGTCAAAATAAGAGTGCCGGGTGGTTATTGACGGTTCAGGAATACTTTGATTATTCAACTGCTAAAGGTATGATTGTATATGCAGGTTTAATTATTGCCTTTACATTCTTCTACACCTTTGTTCAAGTAAATCCTGAGAAGACTGCAGAAAGCCTTCAGAAAAGTGCAGCCTATATCCATGGAGTTCGTCCTGGTAATGGCACTGAACAGTTTTTGTCAAAATTATTGACAAGATTGGCAGTAATCGGAGCACTCTTCTTGAGTTTTGTAGCTTTGTTGCCCATCCTTGCGCAAAATCTCTTTGGGCTTTCTTCAAGCATTGCATTCCTTGGTACAAGTTTAATTATCGTAATCTCTACAAGTATCGAAGGCATCAAGCAATTAGAAGGCTACCTTCTTAAGAGAAAATATGTAGGTTTCTTAGAAATTACAGAATAGAATATAGGTTGACCTAGTCAACCTTCTATTTTGTTTTTAGATAAGTTTGTCAATAATGGCAAATTTATGTGAAAACAAAATAAGGAGTTTGTCATGAATCTTTTAATTATGGGTTTACCAGGTGCTGGTAAAGGGACACAAGCGGCCAAGATTGTTGAGAAATTCAATGTTGCTCATATTTCAACAGGAGATATGTTCCGTGCAGCAATGGCCAATCAGACTGAAATGGGTATTCTTGCCAAGTCGTACATTGATAAGGGTGACCTCGTTCCCGATGAAGTTACTAATGGCATTGTCAAAGAACGTTTGGTTCAGGATGACATCAAGGAAAAAGGCTTTTTGCTAGATGGCTATCCTCGTACGATTGAACAAGCCCATGCCTTGGATGAAAATTTGGCTGACTTAGGAATTGAGTTGCAAGGTGTTATCAATATTGAGATTGATCCTTCAAAATTGGTAGAGCGTCTCAGCGGTCGTATTATTCATAAAGAAACCGGAGAGACTTTCCACAAAGTATTCAATCCACCTGTTGAAGACTACAAAGAGGAAGACTTCTACCAACGTGAAGATGACAAGCCAGAATCTGTCAAACGTCGTTTAGAAGTCAATATCGCACAAGGACAGCCAATCATTGATCATTATCGTGCAAAAGGGCTGGTCCATGATATTGAAGGTGACCAAGACATTGACCTTGTTTTCCAAGCAATTGATACAGTACTATCAAAATTGCAATAAACTAATAGATTTGGCTTGCATTTTTTATACAAAGATGATAAAATAGCCTAGTCTGACTTATAATTGTTACCTCTGTGTTCAGAGGACATCAAATCGATATTTAGAGAGGGGTTACTTTTGCATGGCAAAAGAAGATGTGATTGAAATTGAAGGCAAAGTAGTCGATACAATGCCAAATGCTATGTTTACTGTTGAGTTGGAGAACGGACACCAAGTCCTTGCAACTGTTTCAGGTAAAATCCGTAAAAACTACATTCGTATTTTGGTCGGTGACCGCGTAACTGTTGAGCTTAGTCCATACGACTTGACACGTGGACGTATCACATACCGCTTTAAATAGTCGAAATACTTGGAGGGATTAAACATGAAAGTAAGACCATCGGTCAAACCAATTTGCGAATACTGCAAAGTTATTCGTCGTAATGGTCGTGTTATGGTGATTTGCCCAGCAAACCCTAAACACAAGCAACGTCAAGGTTAAGAAATAGAAAGGAGAAAACATGGCTCGTATTGCTGGAGTTGACATTCCAAATGACAAACGTGTAGTTATTTCATTGACTTATGTTTATGGTATCGGTCTTGCAACATCTAAAAAAATTCTTGCAGCTGCAGGTATTTCAGAAGATGTACGCGTGAAAGATTTGACATCAGATCAAGAAGATGCTATTCGTCGTGAAGTTGATGCAATCAAAGTTGAAGGTGACCTCCGTCGTGAAGTTAACTTGAACATCAAACGTTTGATGGAAATCGGTTCATACCGTGGTATCCGTCACCGTCGTGGACTTCCTGTCCGTGGACAAAACACTAAAAACAATGCCCGCACTCGTAAAGGTAAAGCTGTTGCGATTGCAGGTAAGAAAAAATAATATAGGAGGTAGAAAAATTGGCTAAACCAACACGTAAACGTCGTGTGAAAAAGAATATCGAATCTGGTATTGCTCATATTCACGCTACATTTAATAACACTATTGTTATGATTACTGATGTGCATGGTAACGCTATTGCTTGGTCATCAGCTGGTGCTCTTGGTTTCAAAGGTTCTCGTAAATCTACACCATTCGCAGCCCAAATGGCTTCAGAAGCAGCTGCTAAATCTGCACAAGAACACGGTCTTAAAACAGTTGAAGTTACCGTTAAAGGCCCAGGTTCAGGTCGTGAGTCTGCTATCCGCGCTCTTGCTGCCGCTGGTCTTGAAGTAACAGCAATTCGTGATGTGACTCCTGTACCACACAATGGTGCTCGTCCTCCAAAACGTCGCCGTGTATAATCATACATTCCATACACAGCTTTTCGTTTAAGAGGGAGTAAGAAATGATTGAGTTTGAAAAACCAACAATAACAAAAATTGATGAAAATAAAGATTACGGCAGATTTGTGATCGAACCATTAGAACGTGGTTACGGTACAACTCTTGGTAACTCTCTTCGTCGTGTACTTCTTGCCTCACTTCCAGGTGCTGCAGTAACATCAATTAAAATTGATGGTGTACTCCACGAATTCGACACAGTTCCAGGTGTTCGTGAAGATGTTATGCAAATTATTCTTAACATCAAAGGCATTGCTGTAAAATCTTATGTCGAAGACGAAAAGAAAATTGAACTTGATGTAGTAGGTCCAGCTGAAGTAACAGCAGGAGACATTCTTACAGATAGTGACATTGAAATTGTAAACCCTGACCATTATCTCTTTACCATTGCTGATGGTGCCACTTTTAAAGCTGTTTTGACTGTCAATTCAGGTCGTGGTTATGTACCAGCTGAGGGTAATAAGAAAGATGATGCACCAGTGGGAACACTTGCTGTAGATTCTATCTATACGCCAGTGAAGAAAGTCAATTATCAAGTTGAACCAGCTCGTGTTGGTAGCAACGATGGTTTTGACAAATTAACACTTGAAATCAACACAAATGGCACCATTATTCCAGAAGATGCTTTAGGTCTTTCTGCACGTATTTTGATGGAGCACTTAGGTCTCTTCACTGACTTGACTGAAGTTGCAAAATCTGCAGAAGTGATGAAAGAAGCTGAAGTGGCTTCAGATGATCGTATGCTTGATCGTACGATTGAAGAATTGGATCTATCTGTTCGCTCATATAACTGTCTGAAACGTGCAGGCATTAACACTGTATTCGACTTGACAGAGAAAACTGAGCCAGAAATGATGAAAGTGCGCAATCTTGGTCGCAAGAGTCTTGAAGAAGTTAAAGTTAAATTGGCTGATCTTGGTCTAGGATTGAAAAAAGATAAATAATATAGGAGGAAATCATGGCATACCGTAAACTAGGACGCACTAGCTCACAACGTAAAGCAATGTTGCGCGATTTGACAACTGACCTTTTGATCAACGAATCAATCGTTACAACTGAAGCTCGTGCTAAAGAAATCCGTAAAACAGTTGAAAAAATGATCACACTTGGTAAACGTGGTGATTTGCACGCACGTCGTCAAGCAGCAGCATTTGTTCGTAACGAAATTGCATCTGAAAACTATGATGAAGCAACTGATAAGTACACTGCTACTACAGCACTTCAAAAATTGTTCTCTGAAATTGCACCTCGTTATGCAGAACGTAATGGTGGATATACTCGTATCCTCAAAACTGAACCACGTCGTGGTGATGCTGCACCAATGGCAATTATCGAACTTGTATAAGATCATCAATTTTGTTGAGTGTTATGATGATGGAATCCTATTCTGATTCTTAGTCTAGCTCTGGTCTACCGCTGAGCTTGTCTCAGCGGTAACACTCATCATGTTGATTGGACGCTTGTTTACGAAATTACTCTAAGATAGAATAATTTCGTAAGCAGGCGTTTTTATTAGATGATACATATCAGAAACAGATCATTTACAAGAAAAACGAATCAATAGTTATTTATCACAATCTTAGAAATATACAAATATAGTTTTAAACAGCTAGACCTTTAGACATAGCTATGGTTCTTTCAAGCCATACTGGTAGTGGAACTAAGAAATGAGGAACCAAAAACCAATATAATAACTCCCTTCTGGAGCAGAAAGCAATGTTTGCCATAGAGTATCAATAGCAAATGTACTTTAAAAAAAGAAAAATCAAATAAAGTATGAAGCTAGACAAAAATGTCCTGTAGAAAGGCAGCACTTTTCGATAAACTTAAACCATCAACAAAAGGAGATTA
>NZ_JAIJZQ010000034.1:0-16411 GCF_019754195.1 Streptococcus sp. 2018037 | reverse complement strand
TTTTATTGCGACGTCTAGCGTCAAAAGCACCCTCGACTTAACAAGACACCTCTACTTTAACATAAAGAAAAAGTAGTGAGTACTTTCTCCCGTCGGAGATTTCCTCACTACTAATCTTAGTATGTTTTTATATAGTCTACAGGTTTATCACAATTGGCCACGAGGGTTTCATACTTATCGGTGCCGAACATGCGAAAAGAAAGGGAGTAAAACTCGGTTTCATGCTGCTTTTCCCATCTCGAATCCGAATCAGATAGAACCAGCCTTTTTATTGGTAACAATCCATAAAGTTATAGGTTTTATGACCTCTATCCGCTATAATGAGGGCTGGTTCGAAAATGGCGTTGAGATTTAATCTCTAATCCAACTTGAAGTACTAGCAATATTTTAATAGATTTATCTGATACCGTTGACAAAGCAACGTTGTGACAATGCTTTAAGGGAGTCGGGCAATAGGCTTGGTATAACTTGTGACAAATAGTTGATATTTGCTGTACGATGTGATTTTACGATATGCTGTAAGTCGCTCATTTGGACTAAGCTCCTATTTGTTTCGTCACTTACAGTATCGTCCATTTGAACTGTTTATTGTATATCAAATGTAACTAGCATCACAATTCTTTTATATATCAGCCAATGAAACAACTACTCCTCACCATTGTATTTCCGACTAGGCTCCCCAATCGTTTCAAAACTTGCTCGACTATCAGCTGCCAGAGCCTCCTCTTCATAGGCATTGATAATCTGGGCAACAACTGGATGACGAACCACATCCTTGGCTGAAAAATGCACGAAATCAATCTGCGGTATTTTGCTCAGCTTCTCCGTCGCATCAATCAAACCTGACTTAACCTTGCGCGGCAGGTCAATCTGGCTAATATCCCCATTGACAATCATCTTGGAATTAAAGCCCAGACGGGTTAGGAACATCTTCATCTGCATAATGGTGGTGTTCTGTGCCTCATCCAAGATGACAAAAGCATCTTCCAAGGTCCGACCACGCATATAGGCCAGCGGTGCAATCTCGATGATTTCCCGCTCCATTAGGCGCGTGGTCTGCTCCTTGCCCAAAATCTGGTAGAGGGCATCATAGACAGGGCGCAAATAGGGATCTACTTTTTCTTTCAAATCCCCTGGCAAAAAGCCTAAACTTTCGCCTGCCTCGACCGCAGGACGTGTCAGGACAATGCGCTTGACCTGTCCCCGCTTGAGGGCTGTGACAGCTAGAGTAACCGCCAAGAAGGTCTTACCTGTACCAGCAGGACCGATTCCAAACACGATGTCATGACGCTTTACGCTGTCCACATAGAGTTTTTGACCAAGGGTCTTCACGCGAATGGGTTTGCCATAGTTGTCCTTGATAATCTCTTCTTCATAGAGGGCAACGAATTTCTCAATCTCATCATTTTTTGCCATGGAAATAGCTGTGACCACGTCTGGCGTATTGATAACCAAACCACGACTCACCAAGACAAGGAGAGACTGGATAACAAGACGTGCCTGTTCTACATGTTCTTCCTGTCCAATCACCTGCACTTTTTCCGTACGGGCATGAATAACCACACCTAGTTCCTGTTCCATCAATCTCAGATGGCGTTCATTCGAACCAAATAGGCTAAACGAATCATCTGGATGCTTGAGTTGAATATCAATTGAATGTTCTAGCAAGAGTTGCTCCTTTTCCTGTGCTTTTCTCTATTATAACAAAAATAGCCCAAACAAGGCTATTTTGTACTATTTTATCCATCAATGTCCCAAATAATCTTCCCAAATCGCATCAAAATCAGACATGGAAAAAGCAAAGCTGGCCGATTCCTCCAAAAAACGACTGACTTCATCGAAATTATCTGATTGCTTAGGAAAATCAGATTCATCAAAGGCATAATCTGCCAAGATAGCTACTGGTTCATTACTTTTCGGGTTGCGCTGGGTCATCAACCAAGAATAAAAACTTCTTCTCACTACATCTACTTTCTATGATTTTTTTCGTAGAGCTCTATATAGCGCTCCATAGACATCTTACTAACCAATTCCCCTATCAATTCATAAGGAATATTCTTGGGATTTTTCATACGAACACAGGACTTGCCCATATCCAGTTTGGTAGGCACCTGTGCTTGATAAGCAGCAACGAACCAATCATTCAATTCTTGGTCCATATAGATTCCCATGTGGTAGAGGGCGATGTGTGCCTTTTGTGATGCCAAGGCAAGGAAAGGCAGGGGCTCTCCCGGTGTGCAATGATAACCATCAGGGTAGGCATTAAGCGGCACATAATAGTTAATCATACCTCCCAAGATGCCTACTTCAAAACCAGCTGGTAACTGTTCCACAATCACTTGATGGAGCCGTTCAACCGCTTCCTTCCGATTCTCAGGCAAGGCAGCCATATATTCTTCAATCGTTTCCACTTCAATCAGCATGACTTTCTCCTATCTCAACCCCAGCATGCTTTCCTTGGCGTGAACCATGTCTGTTATCATCTGACAGTATGGCGTAGGGATGCCTGCTCGCTTGCCTTTGAATACAACTGCTCCATTCAGATAATCAATTTCTGTCTTTCGACCATGTTGGACCAAATCCTGGTGCATAGATGGATAGTGATTGGAAGCCTTCTTCGAAGCATCAATCACATATTTCCAAATAGCTTCTTCGTCAATTCCATCTGCCTCAGACTTAGCAACAGCAATAAATTCTTTGAAAATCCCCTGTACTAGATTCAGTCCAGCCTCCGTACCGAATAATTCACCAATTGTACAGTCCAAAATGGTACAAGTTGGATTCATCACACCATTGACACAGGCTTTCTGCCAAATAGCACTGACAACATGATTGTCATAGGTCACATTTAGCCCAGCTTCATTCAGCATTTCAATAATATCCGCAACTGATTGCTCATTACCAAGAATATGTTGAACGGAGATAGAACCCGGACCTTCTAAGTGAGCTTGTCCAGGACCCTTAAGTCCCGCCAACCACATAGTCACCCCAACCATGATACTTTCATCTGGCACGTACCGACGCATGGTCGTCGCATGCCCCAAACCATTCAAGAGACTCAAAACCTTAGTAGTTGGACCGATTATCGGCTTAATATCCCGCAACATCTTTGGCAACTGATTAGCCTTTGTCAATAGAATGATAAAATCTGCTTCTCTCGTTGCTTCGGTCGGTTTCATGATAGGTAAGTGTACAGTTTCCTTTACATCTCCAGTCACTTTCAAGCCGTTTTCTCGAATCGCTTCGATATGCTCTTCCCAATTATCCAACAAAATCACTTCATGATTTGTCTTAGACAATTGATAACCAAAACGACACCCCATTGCCCCACTACCAGCAATATATACTAGCATAGACGCCCCCTACACCAACTCTGTTCCCAAAGAATCCTGTTTAATTTTTCCAGCCTTCATCAGACCTCCAAGAGCTTTTTTGAATTGCCCTTTGGAAATACCAAAGGTGGCCTTGATATCTTCCGGAGCAGACTTATCGTTCAAGGTCATGAAGCCTCCATTGCTTTCCAGATAAGTCAATATCATCTGGGCATCATTTTCCAGCATCTCAAATGAACGTGGCTTGAGAGACAAGTTCAAGGTCCGATCAACTGCACGGTAGCCGATGACACGCGCCTCCAAAACCTGACCCAGACGTGGTTCCGCAAATCGTTCACTTGGGTGGATAAAACCAAGCATGTTGTTGTCTGGCAAATAAACAAAAGTACCATTCATTTTCAAACGATAGACAATCGCTCGCAGATTTTGGTTTTGCATATTGTCATAAGCAGGTCCAGCCATTTTCTGAAAATCTTCCTGAAAAGCTGGCAGAGCCCAAATGCGGTCCTTCTTATCGACGTCTAATTTGACGTACAACTGATCCCCTTTTTTCGGCCAGAGTTCCTTGATTTCAGGCAAAATGTCCAAGGAAACAACCACTTGCTTGTCTGGCAGACCTGTATCCACAAAGACACCCAAATCCTTACGTACCTCTGTAACAGTTCCCCAACCAAAGCTGGTACGACTCGCCCCAACTTCCTTAGTTGTCAAACGGAGTTTTTGTTTCATATCGGTATAGGCAAATCCCTTAACAGATTGACCTAGACTATGTTCTCCTTCATCCTTAGAAAGAGCAAAGGTTCTCCCCTCTTTTTGGACAAAGTAAAACTGATCGTTTTCGTCAGTCACTAAACCAACGATATACTGTGCTAATAAATCATTCATGATTTTCTTCTTTCTGATTAAAAAGTGGGGGAAGTCTTGTCTAACTCCCCCCATTAGATTTCTTATTGGTTCACCACTGGAAGTTAGACAGCCCAGTGATGATCTATTTTTGTAGTCTAAAAACGTGTTGATTAAACTTCCAACAATTCTTTTTCTTTGTCGGCAGTCATTTTATCAATTGTCTTGATAGCATCATCTGTTACTTTTTGAATATCTTTTTCAAGCGTCTTCAACTCGTCTTCTGTGATTTCTTTTGCTTTTTCAGCTTTTTTAGCTTCATCCATGGCATCACGACGGATATTACGGATGGCAACTTTTGAATTTTCACCGACTTTTTTCACATCCTTCGCCAAGTTCTTACGAGTTTCCTCTGTAAGGGCAGGAATAACCAAACGGATAACAGTACCGTCAGATTGTGGTGTCAAACCAAGGTCAGATGCGTTCAAAGCACGCTCAATATCTTTTAATATTGACTTATCAAACGGAGTAATCAAAAGAACACGCGCTTCTGGCACTGTAATACCAGCCAACTGGTTCAATGGCGTTGGAGAACCGTAGTACTCAACTGAAATACGGTCCAACAAACTAGCATTGGCACGGCCAGCACGAATGTGGCTGAATTCACGTGCCAAACTCTGATGAGATTGATTCATGCGCTCTTGCGCTTTAGCAATAATTTCTTTAGACATAAGACTTCCTTCTTTGTATTTTTTTACAGTCTTTTAGTTTACTTTTAGTACTAGGCAACGAGCCACAGGCATAACTGAAGTTAGGCAAGGCGAGTTCAAATGAGGCTGGGCAAAAAGCCCAGGACCACTACTCAGAGTTCGTGTCAACATCTCAGCGCAGTGGTTGATTGGCAGATTTGTTCGTGTTTTGTACTCCAAATCTGGCCTAATCAACTGTGCGGGGGTGGGAAGACGAACTCTTTTTATCTTGGTCGAGTTCTTTCCCACTCCCGTTTGAAGTTGGAAATAAGGAAACAATATTTCCTCGATCGTCGAAGTACATAAAAGAAAAATTAAATGACGATATGATTTATTTTTCTTCTGAAGAATTTGAAACGGTAGTACCGATTGGCTCACCGAAGACAACTCGTTTAATATTTCCTGGTTCATTCATATTGAACACGACCAAATCAATATCATTGTCCATTGAGAGAGTTGATGCCGTCGCATCCATGATTTTCAAACCACGACTAATCACTTCACGGTGGGTCAATTCATTGAATTTAACTGCATTAGCATCTTTCTTCGGATCAGCATTGTAGACGCCATCCACACCATTTTTAGCCATCAAAATCGCATCCGCTTCAATTTCTGCAGCACGAAGAGCCGCTGTCGTATCCGTTGAGAAGTACGGAGAACCAATACCAGCTCCAAAAATAACAATGCGACCTTTTTCAAGATGACGAAGGGCACGACCACGAATATAAGGCTCTGCAACTGACTGCATCGCAATCGCTGTCTGCACACGTGTATCCACATCAAGCTGTTTAAGGGAATCAGCCATTACAAGAGCATTCATAACAGTCCCCAACATGCCTGTATAGTCTGCTTGAACTCGATCCATACCCGCTTCAGCAGCAGGTTCTCCACGCCAAAGGTTACCACCACCAATAACAAGGGCAATCTGAATACCTGATTCTGCGACTTCCTGAATTTCCTTTGCCATTTCCTGAACAGTTTTAAGGTCAATACCGACACCACGTTCACCAGCCAAGGCCTCACCAGATAGTTTGATTAGAATACGTTCGTATTTAGGTTTCATCATCTCTCTCCTCTTTTTTATCCCTACTATTCTACCACAAAAACCGTTTTTTTTATACTGAAATCTCCAAGAAAAAAGGAAAATCCTCAACGAACTTTCCTTCTCACATTCTAAAACGCCTCTTTTTCCCGGCTTTTCAATAGTAGAAAATAGAGATTTTTAAAAGAAACTAGCCTAGGCGCAATTTCCTCCGTAAGCTCTGAGCCCGACTTCCAATTAAACGATCCAGCTGACGAGTCTTCAATGTCAAGATGACAAAAACAAGCATACCTGCTCCACCTGCAACAGCCAAGTGGATAAAGCTAGATACATAGCCATTTGCTGGAAGGATAAGATTCAGGACAAATTCAATCCCCCATACAACGAGTCCCATTACGATAGAAATCCAACTAATGGTCGCAATATCTTTTATCACTAGTCTTTCATCAATATGCAGAACCTTATCAATTCGTCTATAGAAGAGGTACAGCATAATTCCCAACCCAAATATCGTTGAGATAAAGCTACCATATACCTTAAAGACATAGATCATTGGTACTTGTAAAACGATTTTCACTAGCATCCCAATCAAGAAATAATAAATCGCTCTTCTATTTTCAAATATCGCTTGAATGACTACACTAATGACAGAATATAGTCCCAGAGGTAAAATTAAAAATAAGTTCCAAATGAATAGAGTAATGGCGATAGGCTCTGACGGTCCGTAAAAAATCGTATAAAGTGGCCCAGCTAACAGGACTGTTCCAACAATTGCCGGTATAGTGAATATAAAGAGTAATTGTAGATTATCCGCCACTAAATGAGACGCCGCCTTCAAATCTTTCTTGACAAATTTCTCTGTAATCAATGGAATAGCAACACTTCCCAGACTCAGTGAAATCCCGATAATCATCATCGTAATCTTACTTGGATTGGCAGCCATATACGAATAAAGTTCCAAAAGTTCCGAATTACTGTAATTCGTAATTCTTTCCATAACACGAATAAATGTAACTTGGTCAATAAACTGCAATAATTGAATCGTTAGACCTAAAATGATAATTGGAATCGCATCTCGAACAGTTTCCTTAATAAGTTGACCTGTATCCAAAGAAATCTTTTGTTTCTTAGCATGAAGCAACTTACCAAGGTAACCTTGCTTCCATAAAGTATAAACTAAAATCCCAACACTAGCAATCATCCCGACAAAAGCTGCAAAGGTAGATTGGACAACTGCTTCAAGATAGTCACCGCTACCCAACTTCATAATCATAAATGTTGCTGCCAGTATCCAGATAACCCGTACCAGCTGCTCTGCAAGCTGGCTGATCGCATAGGGCTTCATATCGTGCCGACCTTGGAAAAAACCACGCAAGATACTCATGGCTGGGAAGATAAAGAGAGGCGGGACTAGACTATACATGACTGGAAGTAACTTTTCCTTCGACCCCGATGCGTCTGCCAACCACGGAGCACTTAGATACATGACCCCTGCAAAGACAGCTCCAAAGACCAACATGAGCTTGAAGAATTCTCTGACCAAGTAGAGCGATACCTCTTCTTTACCCAAGACATTGTATTTAGCTACTTGTTTGGCAATAGCTGTCGGAAGACCAGCTGTTGAAATCAATAAGAAGTTGGCATAGATTTGATACCCCATACTAAAGAGGGCATTGGCTTCAGCTCGATACTCCCCTAACCAAATATACCAGGGAATAACATAGGCAACACCAAGCAGGCGACTAAGAATATTTCCAGCAGTCAACCAAGCCAAGCCTCTGGCCATTGTCGCCTGTTCTTTGGACTGCTGCATTTCAACTTTTTCGGACATTTTTCTATTACTTTCTATGTAAATATAAGACAGGAAAAACTCATACTCTTCGAAAATCAAAATCAGACGTTGTTGACTTGATTTGATGAACTTCAGTTCTATCTGCATCTACGTCGCCTAGTCTAATTCTGATTTTCATTGAGTATCAATTATTAATTTCTATTTTTGGATTTTCACAAAGTCTAACTCTTTCATTATAAACTTTTATCATACCAAAGTAAAAGAAAAACCCACCCATAAGGTGGGCAAGTCAATTAATTATCAATTGAATGATATTTCACTGTCAACCCTCGTTGTACAGCTGGGCGTTGGGCTATTTTCTCTACCCAGGTCTTTAGATGCTTGTAAGAATCAACATCTAAAAATTCTGCCGAACCTGGATATAGTTCCCCTTGAACCAAGCGACCATACCAAGACCAGATAGCAATATCTGCGATGGTATAGGTATTTCCAGCTACATATTCTCTTGTCATCAATAGTTGATCTAAAAGATCCAGCTGACGCTTAGTTTCCATTGTATAGCGATTAATCGGATATTCTTGCGCTGTCGGAGCGTAATGGAAGAAATGTCCAAATCCTCCACCAACAAATGGAGCGGCGCCAGTTTGCCAGAAGAGCCAATTAAGAACCTCTGTCCGTTCTGCCCAAGCTTTTGGTAGGAAGGCGTCAAACTTTTCTGCCAAGTAGAGGAGAATATTGGCTGATTCAAAGACCGAAATCGGTTCTTGCTCGGAATAATCTACCATAGCTGGTATTTTGGAGTTGGGGTTGATGGCAACAAAATCGGAGCCAAATTGGTCTCCTTGATCGATATTGATGAGAAAGAGGTCATAATCAGCTTCCGAAATACCTAACTCTTTCAACTCCTCCAACATAATAGCAATCTTAATGCCATTCGGCGTCCCCAATGAATAGACTTGGAAAGGCTTCTCTCCCTTTGGTAGGTCTTGCTCAAAGCGACTGCCCGCTGTTGGACGGTTGCCAGATCGGTTGTCATTTTCATCTTCCCACTTCCAAACGAGTGGTTTTGTATATTCTGTCATGTTTTCTCCTATTTTACCTTTCCTGGAAAAAGACTAGCATAGCGATAATGGTTTTGAACCTCTTGAAGGTAATGGGCTAGTTGCACCAATTCCTTAGGCGATCGGCAAGTCAGAGCTGTTAACTCTGCATTGATAAAGCGACTTAAGTGTCCTGCCAGTATATAGAGATTTTCCTCCTTGTCCAGCTGACCTGCTACCTCCAATATTTTTTCACGCAGGGCTTCTGAAAATGCTTCCTGCGGAAGGTTGTAGGCTGCAGAAAGGTATTTATAAAGCTCTTCTTTCTCTGCTACTTTCATCGGATAACTCCTTTTATGTAAATTGAATATAGTATAAATCGAAATTAAGTGCTTGTCAAGAAAATCTCAAGAAAAAAAGATTGCCCTAAGACAATCTTTCTACTGATTAAAGTGAGTTAGGATCAACTTTGATACCAACACCTTGTGTTGTTGTAATTGATACTGAAGTCATGTAAGTACCTTTAGCTGTAGCTGGTTTAGCTTTAGCCATTACATCGTGGAAAGCTTTGAAGTTTTCAACGAGTTTGTCAGCGTCAAATGATACTTTACCGATAAGAGCTTGTACGATACCTGCTTTGTCAGCACGGTAAGTGATTTTACCACCTTTAGACTCTTCAACTGCTTTAGCAACATCCATAGTTACTGTACCAGTTTTAGGGTTTGGCATCAAGTTACGTGGACCAAGTACACGACCAAGACGTCCAACAACTGCCATCATATCTGGAGTTGCGATAACAACGTCGAAGTCCAACCAACCACCGTTGATTTTAGCAACGAGGTCATCTTCACCAACAAAGTCTGCACCAGCAGCTTTTGCTTCTTCTGCTTTAGCACCACGTGCGAAAACAAGAACGCGTGAAGTTTTACCAGTACCGTTTGGCAATACCATTGCACCACGGATTTGTTGATCAGCTTTACGTACGTCGATGTTCAAGTTGTAAGCAACTTCAACTGACGCATCAAATTTAGCGAAGTTAGTTTCTTTTGCAAGAGCAACAGCTTCTTCTACGCTGTAAAGTTTTGTGCTGTCGATTTTTTCAAGAGCAGCACGCAAGTTTTTGCTTTTTTTAGCCATGTTATATGTCTCCTTGTAATCAGATAATCTTGGGTGCTACTTAGTCAGTAACAGTGAATCCCATAGAACGAGCAGTACCTTCGATCATACGCATTGCAGCTTCAAGAGATGCAGCGTTCAAGTCAGGCATTTTAGTTTCAGCAATTTCTTGTACTTGTGCACGAGTAACTGTTGCAACTTTAGTTTTGTTTGGTGTACCTGAACCTTTTTCAACACCTGCAGCTTTTTTCAAAAGAACAGCAGCTGGTGGTGTTTTAGTGATGAAAGTGAATGATTTATCTTCATACACAGAGATAACTACTGGGATGATCATGCCAGCTTGGTCAGCTGTACGAGCGTTAAACTCTTTTGTGAATCCCATGATGTTGATACCTGCTTGACCAAGTGCTGGTCCGACTGGTGGAGCTGGAGTAGCTTTACCTGCAGGAATTTGAAGTTTTACGAGTTTTTCGACTTTTTTAGCCATGATATAAAATCCTCCTATTGTGGTTTTGGCGGTAATTAAAGATTTTTACCTCCCACAAATATGTGTTTTACACATACCTTTTCATTATACACGAATTTCAAAGAAATGCAAGCTTTAGGTTTACTTTTTTTCACATTTTTTATAGAATGAATGTATGTTTGAATCTATTATATTTTTAAAAATAGTAGCCTTTCTATTTATCTTTCTAACCTTGGCCATTTCGATAATTGCTGTCAAGTTTTTTAGGTTGCAAAACCGAGGATGGAACTTTGCAGACATTGCCTTTCCTCTCTATGCAATTGAATTTTATCTGATTTCGGACAAGGCCTACTATAACAGTCTACTGCCTCAGCTTGTCCTAGCCCTCTCACTACTAGCGATTGGTCTTTGCGGTTTCTTCCTTTTAAAGAAAAAGAATTTTTTATATCGCCGTTTCTTCAAGGTTTTCTGGCGAGCTAGTTTTATCTTGACCTTTTTGATGTACCTAGCTTTAGTTATTGCGGTCTTCACTTTAAAATCCTAAAATCATCCATCCTTTCATAGATGGCATAATAAATCCCCATTGCAGGCGCAGTGGGGATTCTTTTTTATACTAAATCAGACAAGGCGACATAGATGTAGATAGAACTGACCTTCATCAAATCAAGTCAACAGCGTATGATTTTGATTTTCTAAGAGTATTAATTAGTTGTCATATTGAAAGGCCTCTCTGGGCATGAAAAGATGGACTTATTCATGAATTTCTAGAGGGAGGCCATCTGGATCAAAGAAGAAGGCCATTTTTTTACCATCAAAATCATCTGTTCGCAGGACTTCATGTCGGATGCCCAGACGGTCAAACTCTTCCAGACAGGCTTCCACATCTGCAACCTGGAAGGCTAGATGGCGTAGACCTGTATGTTCAGGATTGGGCATGGCCGGACGCATTGGTGCATCTGGTTTGATGAAGATTTCCAAGACCAGATTTCCTTTTTTAACATTGAAGAGAATATCATTTTTTTCTGGGCGAATATGTTCATCCACCTGTTCAAAGCCTAGTTTTTCAACATAAAATTCTCTTGTTTTGTCATAGTCACTACCGATAATTGCAATATGATGAACTGCATCAAATTTCATTATTGTGTTTCCAATACCTTTCTAGGTTTTGTTCCTTCAGCTGGACCAATAACCCCCGCTGCTTCTAGCTCTTCCATGAGGCGTGTTGCTCTGTTAAAACCAACAGACAAGCGTCGTTGAATCATAGAGGCGCTGGCTTTTTGTGTTTCAACTACCAAGGCACGTGCTTCGTTGAAAAGTGGATCTCCTCCAGCATCACCAAAACCTGCATCGCCATCACCTTCTGCCACTTCACCAGGATCAAAGGATTCATCATAATCTGCATCTGCCTGATCCTTGATAAAGCCAACTATTGCTTCTACATCATCATCGGATATAAAGGAACCTTGCAAGCGGACTGGATGGTTTTCATCAATCGGTTTAAAGAGCATGTCACCGCGGCCCAAGAGTTTTTCAGCACCATTTTCATCTAGAATCGTCCGACTGTCTGTACCGCTTGATACGGCAAAGGCGATACGAGATGGTACATTGGCTTTAATCAAGCCTGAAATAACATCAACAGATGGTCGCTGGGTAGCAAGAATCATGTGGATGCCTGCTGCACGAGCCTTCTGTCCCAAGCGAATAATGGCATCTTCCACTTCCTTGCTGGCTACCATCATCAAGTCTGCCAACTCATCTACGATGACCACAATGAGAGGAAGTGGAATCTGTTTTTCTTCTGAACGGCTATTAAATTCTTCGACCTTCGCATTATAACCTTCTAAGTTTCGGACACCAATTTGGCTAAACAACTCATAGCGTTTCTCCATTTCATCCACTACTTTTTGAAGAGCTCGAGCAGCCTTGCGCGGGTTGGTCACAACGGGAATCAATAGGTGGGGAATATCATTATAGACCGATAATTCGACCATTTTGGGGTCAATCATCATGAACTTAACTTGGTCTGGACCAGCTTTCATGAGAATTGAAGAGATGATACCGTTGACAGCAACAGACTTCCCTGAACCAGTTGAACCAGCCACCAATAGATGGGGCATACGTGCTAGGTTAAAGGAACGGACGGAGCCATTGACAGCCTTACCGAGAGGAATTTCCAGAAGCTTGTCTGGGTCTGTTTTAGATTGTTCCCAGAGCTCACGGAAAGGTACTGTAGCCACTTCGGAGTTTGGAACTTCAATACCGACCAGAGATTTTCCTGGGATAGGAGCTTCAATACGGACATCTTTAGCCGCAAGAGCTAGAGCCAAGTCATCAGCTAGGTTAGAAATCCGATTGACTCGGACGCCGACTGCTGGTTTGACTTCATACTTGGTTACCGATGGTCCAATCTCAGCACGCTCAACCACCACCTTGATTCCAAAACTGGCAAAGGTGTCTTCTAAAACTTTAATATTCTGGCGAACAATCCGTTTTTCATTGGACTGACTCTTAGCTTTTATAGGAGCAAATAAGTCTATGGACGGAAGTTTATATGCTAGTCTCTGCTTAGGCTTGAAATCAATCTGCACATCTGTCTCGTCCTTCTCAAACTCATTTGGTTCAGAATCCTGGCTTGCCGAGTTTGATTGTGCTGGTTGGTCATCTTCTGCCAACATAATAGGAAATTCATCTTCTATGTCTAAGTGGTCATATTCTGAAATAATCGGTACTTGAACAGGCTCTCCTTCTAGGATTTCACCCGTTTCTAAATCGACATGTCTATCTACCAGTGCCAAAGCCCGAGCTGACTCTTCCTCTTCCTCTAGACGAAGGCGTTCCTCTTCTAGACGAGCTAATTCTTGCTGACGTTTTTCTTCTCGTTCTGCTTTCTTCTGTGTTCGAAGCTCTGCTCTTTTTACCTGCGTCTCCGCCAATTTATCTTTGGCAACCGCCAAGCCATCGGCAACATCATAAACAGACCATGGGCTTACAAAAAAGATACCAAATGCTATCACTAGAAGACCGATGAAGAAAGAACCGACATTTGCAAAGAGGAAGGAGACTGGCAGATAGAAGATACTTCCAATCATCCCTCCGCCTAGAAATGCTGTTACCTGAAACTTAGCTAGGTCTGACAAGGCCAATTTTAGAGTATGACCGAATAGGTCACTCCCTTGATAGGTCCAGTCTAAATAAGCCTGAAATTCAATTAATAACCCGATAACAATCAGCCAGAAGCCCGATATGGTCCCTTCTCTTTCGCGTAAGACTTTGGGAATAAGAAGGTAGATAAATGTACCTGCCAATAATAGATAGGCCAGACTACCAAATAATAGCCGGAAAATATTGTAGCTGGTCACTCCAAACACACCTAGGCGACTGGCTGCAAAGGCAATGAATAAAAGCCCCAATACTCGAAGGGTAATATTTTTAACACGTTCTTGCTGTGCTAATTCTGCCTTGGTTGGTCGCCTCGTAGCCTTTCCTTTTTTACTTGTCTTTCTCATAGATACCTCAACTTTCTCAATCTCTTTATTTTATCATAATTGGGAAGAATTTTCATGGGAGAAAAAATAGACCAGCCTTGCCAGTCTACATTTTCTTCTTTGGGTGTTTATCAATGACTTCTGGGTGATTATCCAGAGCAGCTCTGCCTTTTTCCGTCAGGGCATAGCCACGGACAGCAAAGTAGGGAGCTAGTTTTTCTTCTGTCAAGTGGTCCTTGAGGGCAGTGTCGAGGTCGGCCGCCTTCATCTTGGAAAGACCGGTCACGCCTTCTGCCTTGAGGATATTCTTCTTGGCAGTGGAGGTGATGTGGTCCAGCGAATCAAAGGCTGACTCTAAATAAACATAGCCTTCCGCCAACAACTTTTCCATGTGGGCAGGGCCATTGATGCCGTAGATGTACTCAAAATACTTGGAATAGGGCGTCGTAGTTGTAAAGGTACCAAAATTGACACGCCAGAGGAGGATAATGTCCCCTGCCAGCAGACCATCTTCTAGCCGAATCATATTGCGTTTTGGAACGGGCTTTGCCTCCAAAAGCCAGGCCGCCAGGTCACGTTCAGGGGAAATATAGGGCTTGACCTCATGGTCTTTATACATTTCTTCAATACGATTCTGAATTGACATTTATTTTACCTCTTGTACTGCGTAATAGTTGCCTTCTTCGTCGCTAAAGTTGAAAGTTTTCATAAATCCAAGATCAGCAACTGGGTTGGCATTGACACCGCGCTCGATAAATTCTTGGTAGGTTTTTTCAACATCTGCAGATGCCATCAAGATGGATGGAATACCAAGAAACATCTCTGGATGCATTTCAGCAACTGCTGCCTTATCATGAAGAACAAATTGAACATCGCTATCTACTTTTGGCGCGATAACATAAGAAACTTGCGGACCTTGTTCTTGGCGTTCTACACGCTCAAAGCCAACTTTTTCATTCCAGAATTTTGCAGCTGCTTCAGGATTATTGACATACAGCATAACCTGTCCGATTGATTGAATCATTTTAAATACCTCTTTTGTGTTGTACGAACATCTGTTCAGACCATTATACACTAGGTAGGGATATTTTCAAAAGAAAAACGACTCTTAGAGCCGTTCAAAACCTAGGAAGCGAGTCCCCTGAAAATGCAGGCTGCCTACATCTCCCTCTGCCAAGAGGGCATACTCGTCTGAGCGTACACGGAACTCCTGCCGTCTTCCCTCCCATTCAAACGTTACATAATAATTGGTTCGTGCTACTTCGTTACCAAAAACATGAGTTCGCTTTGAGACAAGCTTGGCCCTGTAGGATTCTTTTGGGGCCTGATTGTTATGGTGCCATTCCATAAAATTTTTAATAATATGGAAACAAACCGTCGCTAATATAATCGCGGAAAAACTGTAGAAAAGGGCCATATGCCATACTAGGCTTCCATCTGGGGCAAACAAGTTCTCAAACATCATTATTCTCCTTTTCACATTTGTAAATATAGTATATCATATTGTTGAATTGGATGCGCTTTTTATACTAGATAAAAATTGAAAAAATCCATATTTCATGGTAGAATGAGCATAATTTTGAACAAGACAAGAAAGGATTTTCAATGAAAAAAATACTAGCTCTTGCTCTAGCTTCGAGCATCTTGCTAACTGCCTGCACAAACAACTCGACAGCTAATAGCTCATCTTCTACAGCATCTAGCTCTAGTTCAAGCTCGACTACGACAGCTGATACAACTGCTTCTAGCCAATATGCCAAAGATTTGGCATACGCCATTAACAATCCTAAAGCTACATTCCCCCAACTTTCCAATGAAATTGGTGAAAATGAGGCTGCTGTTAAAATAAAAACAACCGAAGGCGACATCACTATAAAACTCTTCCCCGAGCAAGCTCCATTAACTGTGGAAAACTTTCTGACTCATGCCAAGGAAGGGTACTATAATGGAATAATCTTCCATCGTGTCATTAAGGATTTCATGATTCAAGGTGGCGATCCTCTTGGAAATGGTACTGGTGGAGAGTCTATCTGGGCCGGAAAAGATACTACTATCGATGCTGGAAATGGTTTTAAAGACGAGATTTCAGCTTTCCTTTATAACATTCGTGGCTCACTTTCTATGGCAAATGCTGGTGCAGGAACAAATGGAAGTCAGTTTTTCATCAATCAAAATACAACAGACATGTCTAGCCAACTTTCTAGTTCTAGCTATCCTGGTAAAATCATCGATGCTTATAAAAACGGAGGCAACCCAAACTTAGATGGCAAGCATACCGTATTTGGTCAAGTCATTGAAGGGATGGACATCGTAGATAAAATCGCTTCCGTCGAAACAGATGATAGCGATAAACCTAAAACAGATGTAAAAATTGAGTCTATTGAGATTCTGAAAGATTACACCTTTTAAAAATGAAGCTGAGGCTGGGCAAAAACTAGCCAGTAAATAAAAAACACAGACAGATTGAGCTGCTTCTGATGAAATCCAGCTGAACTGCCTGTGTTTTTCTTTCTGTTTCTACTCTTTTGGGCTAATTTCTTAGCCAA